>NZ_JARFTR010000213.1 GCF_029167235.1 Kamptonema sp. UHCC 0994
GCGGTAAGAATACCGCCAGGATGGCGGCGTTACGGATCGTTTTGCTTAATTCCTATTGTCATTGTGAGCCTTGCGAAGCAATCCCAAAACCTTGCTATTGCTTCGCAAGGCTGGCAATGACAGATTTAGGACTTACCCATTGTGAAGGTCAATACAATAGAGGAATATAACGCAGAAAGCTAGAGTATTAATCGATTTAGAATTTAGGATTTTAAGGATGGATGTATTAATCGGTAAAACGTTACAAGGCGGTAAGTATACTCTAGAACAAGAACTAGGGCGAGGTGGTTTTGGCATTACTTTCAGGGCGACTCATCAATATTTGGGACAGCCTGTAGTTGTTAAAACTCTGAATGAGTCTTTGCGACAACATCCTAATTTTGCTGAATTTCAGGCTAAATTTCAAGATGAGGCGCGAAGGTTGGCTTTGTGCTCTCACCCCCATATTGTCCGAGTTAGCGACTTTTTTGTTGAGGATGGTTTGCCTTTTATGGTCATGGATTACATTCCTGGCCAGACTTTAGCAGATGTGGTTTTTCCTAGCAATCCCCTAGCGGAAGCGATCGCAGTTCACTATATTCGCCAAGTTGGGGCCGCCTTAAAGGTAGTCCATCAAAATGGTTTGCTACACCGCGATATTAAGCCCCAAAACATCATTTTGCGCCAAGGTACGACTGATGTAGTGTTGATTGATTTTGGTATTGCGCGAGAATTTACCCCAGGGGTAACGCAAGTTCATACCAATATGGTATCAGAAGGCTACGCGCCGATGGAACAGTATCTCCGCCAAGGCAAACCGACGGCGGCGACGGATGTTTACGGTTTGGCGGCGACGCTTTACACGCTGTTGACGGCGCAAGTACCCGTACCGGCAACTTTGCGAAATCAGCAACCTATGCCTGCGCCTCGCGATTTACAACCGCAGTTAAGTGTGGGTGTTAATCAGGCGGTGATGCGGGGTATGGCGGTGGAGGTTCAATATCGACCGTCTAGCGTGGATGAGTGGCTGTCAATGTTGCCTGCTACGGCTGTAAATTCGCCTGTGAGTGCGGCTAATTCGTCGAGTACGGGGCCGACGGTGGCTGTAATTCCGCAGCATCCTAGTTTGATTTCAGGGGTGGCTACGGCTGCACCTGTGGTAACGGCAAGGCCTCAGAAAAGTGGCTGTAAGGTTTTTGCTTTTTGGGCGTTAGTAGCGATCGCAGCTATTTTAGCTGGAGTTGTGGGTTTTGCTGGGGTTTTGATTAATAACTGGACTTCGCGATCGCCTGAATCTGGTACTGTAAAGCAGCGTCCTAGTCCGGTTGTTGAGGAAAGAAAACGCGATCGGCCGCAACCGACTCCTAGTCCCGAAGTTACGCCAACTCCTCCTGCGATCGTAACGCCGCCGCCTGTAATTGCAACTCCATCGCCAATTGTTGAATCTCCAACGCCAACACCTATAATCATCCCAACACCTATACCAATCCCAACACCGCAGGAATCACCTATTGAGGAACCAATAGAGCCCCAATTACCACCTTCACCCCAACCGCAACC
This sequence comes from Kamptonema sp. UHCC 0994, assembly GCF_029167235.1. GTDB lineage: Bacteria > Cyanobacteriota > Cyanobacteriia > Cyanobacteriales > Microcoleaceae > Kamptonema. The sequence continues at coordinate 1,540 of NZ_JARFTR010000213.1, forward strand.
CTCGGAAAATCCAGCGACGAATTACCAGAGAATACCGAGAGTACCTGGATTTCCTGTGGGTACTTCGGAAAGTCAGGTGCTCGGAGAATTGGGACAACCAACTAAGATTAAAAATAGAGGTTTTTGGCCAAATACTCGCACGGCAACTTATGAATTGCTGCCGAATCAAATTACTTTAGGCTATATTTACGATCGCGATTCTGGGAAACTACGCCAAACTGAGGCTTCTTTTGGTCAATCTGTGGATGATTTGGTAGTGCGAACTACTTTAAATGGGATGTTAGGCGGGGCAAATAATGAAATTATGGAGGGTTTTAGGTCGGTACAGCAGCGGAGAACGGATCGCTTTGATTTTAACAAGAGTGGACTTAAAGGTGAGATTGTACGCAATGATAGCGATCGCATTTATATCGGTGTTTGGGATCGAGATTTGCACTAATTGGTAATTGTTAATTGGTAATTGGTAATTGGTAGTTGGTAATTGGTAATTGGTCGGGATTTAGGCACGCCGGGGCCAGAAACCGGGTTTCTTCGTAAGTAGTTGGACAAAAATAAATAATGTCATTGCGAGCCCAGCGAAGCAATCCCAAACCCCTGCGTTGGCGTAGTCTGCCCGAAGGGCTTATGCTTCTTTCGATAAAAAAAGAAAAACACTTCTTGATCCAGTTTCAATCCCTAATAGGGATTTAGTTTAATTGCGGCGCAATAGGAAGTCTTACAACAAATGGCATTTATTAGATGTTTCAATCCCTAATAGGGATTTAGTTTAATTGCGGCGTTAACTGCGTGATTAAAATTAGCTTCCTCCTTGTTTCAATCCCTAATAGGGATTTAGTTTAATTGCGGCAATTACAAGACTCAAGCAGGATTGATAAAAGCATTGTTTCAATCCCTAATAGGGATTTAGTTTAATTGCGGCGATTTTTCCCCGGCTTGGTCTTGGGCGCATAGTTTCAATCCCTAATAGGGATTTAGTTTAATTGCGGCACAAGATCGGACGGAAGCTATGAATCTATCCGCCTAGATGCGTTTCAATCCCTAATAGGGATTTAGTTTAATTGCGGCAATAGATACCAAGGCTTTGAATCTTGGTATCTAGTAAAAGTTTCAATCCCTAATAGGGATTTAGTTTAATTGCGGCAGCTCATTAAACATTGATACAGACTCACTATCTAATTCAAGTTTCAATCCCTAATAGGGATTTAGTTTAATTGCGGCGCTACTGAATCCCAATCTTTATTAGCGATCGCTTCCTCCGTTTCAATCCCTAATAGGGATTTAGTTTAATTGCGGCGTTATAATGTGTGACTTAAAAATCTCAGCAATTCGTTTCAATCCCTAATAGGGATTTAGTTTAATTGCGGCTTCATCCCGTTGTTCTTTAATCGCTGCACCTAAGTTTCAATCCCTAATAGGGATTTAGTTTAATTGCGGCCGCTTGATATCAAGAATAAGCCAAGTAAAAAAACATTGTTTCAATCCCTAATAGGGATTTAGTTTAATTGCGGCGTAGCTTCAGCTTCAAAGATGATTAAATCATCTGGAATTTCAGAGTTTCAATCCCTAATAGGGATTTAGTTTAATTGCGGCTCAGCGCGTACCCGCTTTAATTCAGAGGCTAAGTTTCAATCCCTAATAGGGATTTAGTTTAATTGCGGCCGCCTGGTTTTGAAACCCTTACTGTATTTAATTTTCAAGGTGCAGTTGCGGGAAACTAAACTTAAAGTACCATTCCAGACTTCAACTTGTCAAGAGGCAAAAATAAAATTCCCTTCAAATCGAATCCCTGCAAGCATTTCAGACATTGCGGGAATCGATTTTTCAACCGATCGCCCTCAAACCCTTACCCCTCAAACCATACAGCCCCAAAATTTACACCTCAAAATTTACACCTACCGATTCCCGCAAACCCCCCCAATCAGCACCCATAAAAGTCAAAGGGCGACTTAACCAGCCGCCCCCAGAACTATATATTAATCGCCAACTTCCTTAACCACAGAAGCACCCACTTGGGCTTCGTGCCAAAGTTTCACCAGCAAAAACTCCGCGCGATCGCTCAACACAGTCATAAACACACCATCAGCGCCCTTAGCATCCACCGATAGCCAAGTACCGCGCAGAGTCACCTCAACATACTCAGCATCAGCCACAGAAAGCGCGATCGCATCACTTCGATCCCGCCGCACCTCCGTCTCCAACAGAGACAAAGCCGACAAATTCGCGGGCAGCAAAAATGCCGCAGTGCTGGGCTCGACGCAGACACTTTGGCCAACTCGCATAGCCAAAATCACCCGCAGCGCCACTAACTGTTCAGGGGATTGAGCCAAACGCTCTAAGTTAAAGCCCGTTTCAGTATAAGTCAACTTCAGCATACTGACCGCCCAAAATTTTCCTTGTTAATTTGTTAACAGTTAACTGTTAACTGTTAACTGTTAACTGTTAACTGTTGATTCGAGATTGTTTATGGGGAATAGGTAATTGGTAATTGGGAAGTTTGAAGTTATGTGATTGAAATTTTCACTCAAAACTCATAACCCTTAGTTCGCAATTAGCCATTAGCAATTACCAATTACCAATTACCAATTACCCATTACCCATTACCAGTTAACAGTTAACAGTTAACAGTTATCAATCTGATGTTCGTGCCAAAATACTTCGGCAAAAGCAACAGCGGGGTGCATGGGAGCCTTCGGTTTAGTTCGCAAAGGCATTCCTGCTTGTAAGGGAGTGCGATCGCCCTTGATAGAATTGCACTTTTCGCAAGCAGTCACGATATTGTCCCAAGTGTGGCCTCCACCCTGAGCCCTTGGCATAACGTGATCCAGCGTCAAACGCCTATTGCTACCGCAGTATTGACAGGAGTGGCTATCACGTCGCAACACTTCCCGGCGATTGACCGGCGGTACCTTCCAAATCCGTTCATTGCTTGTAAAAGTCAAGCGAATTTGTTCCGGTACACAGATGGCAAAACTAGGCGATCGCACGATCCAACCATTACCCGTAGCAAAATCCAGAGGTTCAGCCTTACCAGCCACCAAAAGCGCGATCGCCCGCTTAATATTAATGCGGCTCATCGGCAAATAATTCCTCGAAAACACCACTACGGATTGCCTTAATACATCTGTCGCAAATGTCATGGCTCCACTCCTCCTGTCAATATTTCAATTTTGTTTTGATTTCAATCCCCGATCCAAAATCCAAAATCTCAAATCATAAACCCCCACTTCTCTTATCAGAAGCGGGGGCTTAAAAAACTGCTACTAAGCACATTTTTTTCTCCTATATAGGTACGGCTATCTTGCTATACCTCCCGCTTGTCGAGCCCTATGCGTCCCTGCGACTGATAAATCGCCACGCTCCAAATCTGTATTAATCTCTTGGGCCACTCCTAACTCACTATAACCTCCCCGAAACAGGCGTTTGCCTGCAAAACTCGCGTGCGAGACGCACCACGAGCCACCAGCACCACCGCTGAGGCGATTGGTGTTAGGTCGATAGGTTGAAGAGGTGGGTAAGTTCACAGGAAGGCAAAAAGTTAAAAGAGGGCTTTAAATCTGGCTGTAAACATACTACACTGATATTACAGATATGTCCACCCATTTGAGGAAAAAAATATGTACACCCTTCCTAGAACCTCTACCACCGAAATGGAAGTCACCAGCATCCGCCTAGAAAGAGAGCTCAAGGAGAGGCTGAAGGAGATTGCCGGCAATCAAGGCTATCAAGCTTTGATTCGAGATCTCCTCTGGAATTTCGTACAACAAAAATCTGGAGATTTTCGGGCCCAGTTTTCGCGATCGGATATTCGAGCCAGCTTTACAGCTACAGCGGAGCAGGAGCAGCATTGCGTCCTCACTGGAGAGATAATTCGACCGAATGAACCCATGTTATTAGGCCTGACGGCACACGGAGAGATGGTACCGCTGAGTATGGGAAGTTTGGCCGGCTAAGTTTTTGTATTCTTTTGTGTTCTCGTTCCTAGATTTTACTCTGGGAACGAGGCAGAATTATTAATAAAATTGCTAATGGCTAATTGCTAATCGCTAATTGCTAAGTAGTCGGACATAATTAAACGTAGCCCACCTTACAATTGATCGATACCTAAGTTCTGTTAGTCATTGCGAACGCAGTGAAGCAATCTCAAAAGCTCGTCAGAAAAACCCTACTAGCAGAGTTGGTTTTTTCCGGCTTAATAAAACCGGAGCCTGTGGTAAAATATGATTTCAGGTAAGTTTGGGGAGATTGGAGAGCAATTTTTCGATATTTATGCCGGTACTGTCATATTTAACGGACAAGAGTTTACAATTCCTGTTCACGTTGGAGATGAATTGCCAGAAACTTTGATTGGTTTGCAATGGCTTCAAACTATGCGTTTAGAAGTAGATTTTCCATCGCAATTACTGACGCTAGGTTAAGTAACTCAGAACTTACGCACGGTTTACGTAACGCCGCCATCTTGGCGGTTCTTTTACCGCCAAGATGGCGGCGTTACGGATGTTTTTGCGTAAGTCCTGTAACTGTTAACTGTAAATACCTTTAGTCCGCGTAGGCGGACTTCGTTTGTGTAGTAGCGGTTTCAACCGCCGCATTCGCATTATAAATCAGTTAGCCATTTTACCGCGTTTCAGCAACAACTGATAAACTCCGAAGCCGATTAATTGCTGCTGCTAATTCATGCCGCCGGAACATGGCAAAATCTCCTTGGGGGAAAGGTGATAAAATGTCCATACTCTGAGATTGAATGTCGGCCATCACGCGATCGAGAATTTCCGATAAAGTCCGCTTTCCATCCATATATTCCTGCTTAGCATAAACCATCGCCGCTGCGATCGCTCTCAATTGTCCGCTATCGACGATTTGTTCAACAGCAGCTAAATCAATATCTTCAGTCCCAAAAGCTACCTCATCCACATCCCGAACCTTAACTCGCACGTCTCGCCTACCGCGACTAGGATCGAGACTAGCGGGAATTGGTACTCGCTGAGTAATTTTGCCAAAATGTGCGCCACCTTCAGCGGTGCGACTTGTGGAGTAAGCGATCGCGATTTCCTTAGCCTTTTCCGTCACATTATAGGCTTGAAAGTTATCCATCGCGATCGCAGTATCCGCCACATCGAAATAATCGCCACTTCCCCCCATCACTAAGATTGTGGAAACTGCATAATCCTGGTATAATTGCTTGACTTTATCGATAAAAGGTGTAATCGGTTCCTTATCTTTCGCGATTAGTTCCTGCATTCTGCGATCGCGAATCATAAAGTTAGTCGCCGCTGTATCTTCATCTACCAATAAAACTGGCACTGACGAGAGACTAGAAACTAAATTTGCCTCTCTATTTTTCTTAATAATTCCTGCTTCCAAAGCCTCGATAATATTAGCAGCTTGTGATGTACTCCCGCTAGCATTTTCTGTAGAAAATTGAGTAGTAGATCGACCTTGAGGTAACTGGTTAATAAAAGGCGAAATATCCACACCGATTACACTTCTACCATCTTCAGCTCTAATTTTCACCGCCGCCGGATTGGTAACAACAAATTCGCGTCCGTCTCCAGGGACATGATTGTAAACTCCCAACTCAATGGCCAGCAGTAAAGTAGATTTGCCATGATAGCCACCGCCGACAATTAAAGTTACTCCAGCAGGGATACCCATGCCTGTAATTTTACCACGATTTGGACAATTAAACTCAACTGCTAAGGAGGGTGGCGACTTAAAAGCTATGGCATTATCTAATAGAGGACGGTCATCAACACCAGTGCGGCGAGGCAAAATTGCACCATCAGCGATAAAAGCAACTAATTCTTTTTCAGCTAATTGTTGACGCAGCCATTCAGCATCTTCTATAGTTTCAACATGACGGAGACATTCAGCCGGATTCAGGGCCGAATATTTGAGAGATTTGTTAACAATATAGGGGATATCTTCACAGATCATTTCAGCAGCTTGACGGCCTAAAATGCTCCTTCCTCCGGCTGGTAGTCCGACGACAAAGCGCAATTCTACTATTTGATCGTCAATAAAAACTGACGTTCTTTCTAAAACTTCTTGTCCAAATTTAGTAATAGCAATTAATCCGCTTTTGCCAGTACCGCGACGACCGCTAACAGTACCAGCAATCTTATCAAATTGTCGGGTTAAATAATCTCTAAATGCGATTTCTCTGCTGGGTGTAATGTAGAGTTCAGGAGGAAATTTAGCAATACTTTGAGGTATTTGAACTCGAAATTTACTGGGAGATGCAAAAGGGTCGCCTTGAACGTAATCAATAATTAGATTGAAGTCAGAAAAATCGTAACTACCTTGAATGTCTTTATAGGCTTTGTAGCCACGATTGTCAAGTTGTAATAAATGCTGTCGCAGGCTCTCTTTATTCTTCATTTTGGTTAATTGTTAATTGTTAATTGTTAGTTTTCAATCAAATATCCATAGCGTTTTTCCTGTCATTAGTCCGCGTAGGCGGACTTAGTTTGTGTAGCCGCGATTTCAATCGCCGAACGATTTTAACGAATATTCAATCAACAACTAACAACTAACCACCAACTAATAATTTAGCAGTAGCATTGACAACAACTTGAGCCGTACCTGTAAATAAAGGGCGATCAATAGTTGCTAAACTATCCGTAGGTTGGTGATAGTGCGGCGATCGCAAATTTGCCGTATCCGTCACCAACACCGCACCTACTCCCTGATACCAAAAAGGTGCGTGATCGCTCCGTAAAACATCCGGTGTTAACACACCTTTAAGCGGAACTGGAATCTTCACAACCGCTGGTAAATCTGTGTTTACAGACTTAGAAAAAGTGTTGAGTAATGGCAAGTGTTCGGCATCTCCTACAACCGCAATAAATTCTCCTTTGTCTGGAGATTTCACCCCTGCACTTTCCAGAAATTGACTATAAGCTAACCCTTCTGGATACTTTTGACATCCGGGAGTTCGGCAAGCATAACCTACCATATCCAAAACTATCACCCCTTGTAAATCCTTTAAATGCGACTTGTTACCAGTGAAAGCCAAACTACCCAAAAGTCCTAGTTCTTCGCGATCGAATAATACCACTTGTAGCGTCCGAGGTGTTGATTTCGAGGCAAAAAGTCGCGCGACTTCCAAAACTACCGCCACCCCAGTAGCATTGTCATCAACTCCAGGCGATCGCAACACTGTATCATAATGGGCAGCAACTAAAATATTACCCGCTTTCGGGTCAGTACCTTTGCGTTCAGCAAAGAGATTGACACCGCCATCAAAGGGCTGCAATACTGGTGAAAATCCCATTTCCTGCAATTGTTGAGATAAGTAATTTCGAGTGCGATCGCGATCGCCATCCTCATAGCGTTCTCCCGCCAAGGCTTCAAGGTGTCCCCAAAGTCGCTCAGAGTCAACCTGTGGCAATTCTAGCTGCTGTTGGTAAGACGAATCTAGCGGTGTAGGGTTTCGGGAAATATGCACAGTGCGATCGACTTTCACCTCTGGTACAACTGAGGGATACCAAGAGTGAGAACCCCAACCAGCTACCCCAACAGCAACCAGAATTAAAATCGCCAACCAAATTAAATTCTTCATTCACAACTCTAATTCATAATACAGTTTTCAATTGGTATGTACTGCCTTTAATTAGCAATTAGCAATTAGCAATTAGCAATTAGCAATTAGCAATTAGCCATTAGCCATTAGCCATTAGCAATTAGCCATTAGCCATTAGCCATTAGCCATTAGCTTTCACCTTCCAATTCCTGATTCCAGTCAATTTCCTTATTCCCCAGTTCAAACTTATTGCCTTGAAAGAAAACGTGAGGAATTGCCGTTGCCGAAAATTCAACAATAGTCACAGATTTTTGCAACCACTGGCAATAAATCGGATTCACGTCCTGGTAAATTGCCTTAAAAGACTGAATTTCCGCCTCTAGCTGTGCGGCTAACTGATTAATTTTTTGAGATTGAGATTGCAAAAGCTTTCCTCCCGCCTGTACCCGTCGCTCAAGTTCTAGCCATTCCTGCTGAGAACGTAACTGATCCAACTGAGTCTGCTTATGTGCTAGTAAAACTTGTTTTTGCTTCAGTTTACCTTCTAGAGCTTGGATAGCTCTGTCAATCTCCTTAAGTTGTTGCACCCAATTAGCCGCAGCCGAAGCATTATGCTTATGAAATTGAGCAAGAGCTTCAGGTGAGTTATTTTTAGGGAAAGCAACAGCAACTCGGAATGAAGAGCGCTGTTCGCGAAGTTCGTCCAGTTCCCCTTGCAGGGAGGGGATTTCCGGTTGTAATACAGCGATTTCTGCTTCGATTTGTGCGATCGTCTGGCTCATAACTTTTAGGAACGGGACAACCAATTTTAAATTGTTAACTGTTAACTGTTAACTGTTAACTGGCAAATTTCCCCTTCTTCCCAGTCCCCAGTCCCCAGTGCCAATTTCAATGAATATCTCAAAACAGTGTTAAGAACAACTGACTTAAGGCTAAACACAGCAGAAGATAAGCGTATCTGAAGTTAGAGGCCTTGTCCATGCAGCCAATTCGCACATTTAACGTTTCTCCCTCGCTACCCTCAAGTCTAGAACCTCTACGCAAGCTTGCCTACAACTTGCACTGGGATTGGAATGTCGAGACTAAAGACTTGTTCCGTCGGCTCGATCGCGACTTGTGGGACTCTAGTAACCAAAACCCCGTATTGATGCTGGGAACCATTTCTCAGCAGCGACTCCAGGAAGTATCCGAAGATCAAGGCTTCCTGGCTCAAATGAACCGTGCAGCCCTCCAATTAGACGATTACCTCAAAAACCGAGCTTGGTATCGCAAACAGCGCGGTACGAAGCAGCAGGAATGCTACGCTTACTTTTCGATGGAATTTGGCTTAGTCAAAGCTCTGCCCATTTATTCTGGCGGCTTAGGCATACTTGCGGGCGATCACCTCAAATCTGCTAGCGATTTAGGTTTGCCTCTTGTAGGGGTTGGTTTGCTGTACCAGGAAGGCTATTTTTCCCAGTACCTTAACGCCGATGGTTGGCAGCAAGAGCGCTACCCGATCAATGATTTCTATAATATGCCGCTGCACCTAGAACGCAATCCCGACGGCTCGGAGTTGCGAATTGCAGTAGACTATCCTGGCCGTCAGGTGTACGCCCGGATTTGGCGGGTGCAAGTGGGTGTTGTACCTTTGTACTTGCTAGATACGAATATTGAACCTAACAACCGCTACGACCAAGATATCACCGATCAACTTTACGGTGGCGATAAGGATCTGCGGATGCACCAGGAAATTATGCTGGGTATTGGTGGTGTAAAAATGCTTAAAGCTTTGGGGCTGAAAGTGACAACATACCACATGAATGAAGGCCACGCAGCGTTTATGGCCCTGGAACGCATCCGCAATTTGATGGAGGAAGAAAACTTGAGTTTTGAGGCGGCGGAACAGGTTGTTATTTCTAGTAGCGTGTTTACAACTCATACGCCTGTCCCTGCTGGTTTTGATTTGTTTGAGCCGGATATGGTGATGCACTATGTCAGTGATTATGCTGACATTTTTGGTTTATCCCATGATGAATTTCTGGCTTTGGGCCGGGAAGATACTGGTGATTTGGTTGCGCCTTTAAATATGGCAATTCTAGCAATTAAAATGTCTAGTTTTGTCAATGGTGTAGCGGCTTTGCATGGTAAAGTTTCGCGCCCGATGTTTCAGGATTTATGGCCGGGATTGCCTGTGGAGGAAGTGCCGATTACGTCGATTACGAATGGGGTACACGCTCGTAGTTGTGTGGCTAAACCTACTCAGGAATTGTACGATCGCTATCTTGGCCCTGACTGGGAGATGACGGCTAAGGATAATCGTTTGTGGGATCGTTTGTCTGCGATTCCTGATGAGGAGTTGTGGCGCAATCACGAACGCTGTCGTTTGGAGTTGGTGGTGTTTGCGCGGGAGTGGTTGGTGAAGAGTTTGCGCGATCGAGGTTCTTCGCAAAAGGAACTCGATCTGGCCCAAGAAGCTCTCGATCCTAGTGTTTTAACAATTGGTTTTGCTCGTCGTTTTGCTACTTATAAACGCGCTACTTTGTTCCTCCGCGATGTCGATCGTATTAAGCGAATTATGCGGGAAAAGGGTCAACGGGTGCAATTTGTAATCGCTGGTAAGGCTCACCCGATGGATATTCCGGGTAAGGAATTGATCCGTGATATTGTTCACTTCATCCGCGAGGAAGATGTCCGCGATTCGATCGTATTTCTCCCGAATTACGACATTAATGTTTCTCGGTTTATGGTGGCGGGTTGCGATGTCTGGTTAAATACGCCGCGTCGTCCCCGTGAGGCTTCTGGTACTTCGGGGATGAAGGCCTCGATGAATGGTTTGCCGAATTTAAGTATCTTAGATGGCTGGTGGGATGAAGCGGATTATGTTCGCACTGGTTGGGCGATTGGTCATGGGGAGTTTTATGAGGATATTGAGTATCAAGATGAGGTTGAGGCAAATGCTTTATATGATTTGATGGAGAAGGAAGTTGTACCGCTATTTTATGACCGCGATTCTGATGGGATTCCTCGCGGTTGGGTGGCAAAAATGAAGGATGCTATTCGCTTGAATTGTCCTTTATTTAATACGGCCCGGATGGTACAAGATTACGCGCAGCGGGCGTATTTTCCAGCTAGCGATCGCTTCTACGGAATGAGTTCTGAAAGTTATGCTCCTGCTAAGGAGTTAGCTGAGTGGAAGAAACAGTTACTTGAGAAGTGGTATGACATCAAAATTGAGGCAGTTGATGTCTCTGAAGATGTCGATGTGAAGGTTAATCAGTCTATCACTGTGAAAGCTCGAATTAATCTAGCTGGGTTGACTCCTGCGGATGTGCAAGTGGAACTCTATCAAGGTGCTCTAGATACTAATGGGCAAATTATTGGAGGGATGCCGGTGGTGATGGAGTATGTGGGAGAGGATGCTCGCAATTCGACGATTTACACGGCTGATATTACTTATATTTCGAGTGGGTTACAGGGGTTGTCGATGCGGGTTTTGCCTAAGCACGATTATCTCAGTAGTCCTTATGAAGTGGGCGTGATTCTTTGGGCTTCTTGATTTTGGTTATATCCAGTTTGGTTGATTAACCATTGTTAGGAGTGAGGGGCGGGTTTACAATATCTAGGAGTGTTTGATTACGGATATTTGTGAACCCGCTCCTATAGGAATCATGGTTGGGGCAAAGAAATTAATTTATTGTTATTTTTAATATTGCAATTTATTCTTCCTATTGGACTTATACCTGACCTACTCTGGGTCTTCCGTACTTACTGTGCTAAAATATTAGGTAAGTACCCAACAAACGAGTGTATTATGAATAGGTTAATGACGAAGTTGCTAAATTTACCGAAAGTTTTAGTAGAAAATAGTCAACAAACAGAAGATACATTAATTTTATTCGTGAAATCGGATAAGAAAACAGCAGTTTGTCCTCGTTGTGGCCAAAAAAGTCATCGTCTTCATCAAAATCAACGACATTTAGTAAAAGATTTACCAATAGGTAATAGAGAAGTAGTTTTATCTGTGAATCGACGCAGATTTAAGTGTGAAAATTGTCAAAAACCTTTTAGTGAGATTTTAGATTTTGTGCCAGAGAAGAAAAGTTTTACTTATAGATATGCAGAAGCTATTACCCAACAAGTTATTCATAGTGATCTGAAGAATGTCGCTCATAACAACGGATTAACAGCAGAAGAAGTTGAGTCAATGGTCATGTTTGTTGCTGAATCAATTTTGCCTGTTGATGTGCAATATTTGCGAAAGTTAGGGATAGATGAAATTAGTTTGGTCAAAGGTCAAGGCAAGTTTATTGTAGTTTTAGTAGACTTAGAAAGTCATAAATTAATTGGGTTAGTTTCAGAGCGAAAACAGTCTCAGATTGAAAAAGTGATGTTAAATTGGGGAGAAAAAGTATTATCTCAGATAGAAGAAGTAAGTATGGATATGACGGGAAACTATAAATCATTGGTAAAGAAAATTTGTCCAAATGCTGAGGTGACAGTAGACAGATTTCATGTCACAAAATTGATTCATGAGGAGTTGAATCAGGCTAGAATTTCCCAAAAACAAACGGCAGATTCTTTAAATCTCAAAGAAAGAGCTAAATTATTTGATGGTTTAAAAGGAAGTAAGTATACATTGTTGAAAGCAGAAAAGCAGTTATCTACTAAACAAAAAGAAAAATTAAAGCAAGTTAAAAAAGCTTCACCATTACTAGGAATTATGCACCTGTTAAAAGAAGAGTTTCACCTCTTATTTGAAAACAATCATAATGTGGGATCAGGGACTTTAGAACTAATTGATTGGTTAGAAAAAGCCGAACCATACTACAAAAAAAGTGTAAAAACAATTAAGCGGTGGCTGCCTGAGATAGTTGGTTATTTTGAGCAAAGAACGACCAACGGAATAGTGGAAGGAATCAACAACAAGTTAAAGTTATTAAAACGCTGTGGATTTGGGTTTAAAAATTTTCAAAACTTTCAAGTTAGAGCTTTACTTTTTTGGCATTCACCTAATATTTTAGCACAGTAAGTACGGAAGACCCAGAAAAGAGGACTTACAAGTTGATGCTGTTTTAATCCGACAGCAGTACCTTAAGAAACCAGTCGGTAAAGGAAATGTCGCACTTGCTGAGCTACAGCTTAAGGGAGGTGTAGCCTTTTGTGCAGGAGCAACATCTAGAGGTGGCAACAAAAGTCCAATTAGGGAAATACCAAAGCCGAAGTCAGCAGGAGGACAATTCGAGCCAGCCATTGATTCTCGAACCCAGCGGATGATGGATACTGATGCTGAGTACAAAATTTTGTCAGAAATTGCTAATACTCTTGAGATGTTCTATGATCTTGAAGTAGAAGGTCAACTCTACCTGTATACTGAGTTGCAGCCATGTGAAAGTTGTAATAGCATTTTGAGACAGTTTGAGGAGAAGTTCCCGCACATAAAGATAGAAGTTTTCTGGGATCACCCGTATCCACGCGAATCTTAAAGAGGAAGAAATCAGTTATGACTTTGGAATACAGCAGTGTTACAGAAAAAAGGTTGTCCTTGTTGTGGCAATTGCCTAAATCCATCCAAGGTACGCTAAGTAGGGTAGGGCAGCAACATTATGAAGAACTCTATGAACCAGAAGCAGAGGATGCAGCTTCACTTCAAGATGCTTTAGATGAAATTTTGGAAGTGTTTCAGAGTAACAACCAAACACTGAGCCACATTCGTTATGTTTGGATGGCGCTGATACTAGCTTCAGTTGTAGAACCAACTGTTCAATATTATCAACCCTTAAACTTGATTCCACAAAAAACTATTAGTAAGATAGAACTCTGGCTCCTAGAAAATCTTGAAAAGATGCTGGATTCTAAAAGAAAGTTTTTTAATGCTCTAAGAAAGGAAGAATTTAATGCTATAGTAGATGGGATTCAAATTGATTATACAAATAAAAAAGTGCCAAATTTTCAAATAATATTTGAAGCATTAGATGTTTATATGAGTGCGATTAAAACTTTGGATTACAATCAATCCTTAGAATCATTACTAGATATATTAGAGAATTGTTTAGAGGGCTATGCAATCTTCCCCGGTTCCAACGGACGACGTGAATTATTCGATTGGTGGCTACTAGAGGTTGTACCAGCAAGTTGGTATCTAATGCCTCCCAGTTCTATCTACTCGGTAGATAAATTGGGTAATGAAAAAAATAAGGGTTTTTGTCAGATGAATAAATTGAATGAAATTAGCTCTGCCATGTGGAGTATTATCTTGACAGCTTCTACCAGTGGACAGAGGTCAAACCTGCGAACTTTACCTAACAAAGTTGAAGATTCTTTAAACAAGATACCATTCGATGTTAGACTTGATAAGTGGGCAAGTTAATCTAAGTAACACTGCGAAGTATATATAAAGGTAGCGTTTAAACTATTTTTAGTTAATGGAAGGACTGGCATGAGTAAGCAACAAGATATTTTCACTGCAATAATGAAAAATCTTCAGGAAAAAAATAGCGATAAAGATGTTAATGAAGAGGAAGAAAAGAACTATGGAGAGGAATATATCGCCCAGCTTAAATCAGTTTGTCAAAATTTTCTAAAGAAAGAATCTTTGGAAATTGGACAAATCGTGAAGTGGAAGGAAAACTTGAAAAATAGAAAGCTTCCACACAAAAATCAACCAGGAATTGTTATTGCCCTATTAGATAAACCTGTCATCAGCACTGATGATGAATCTGGTAGTCCCTACTTCTTAGAAACTTTAGATATCATTATTGGGATAGTTGAAGACGGCACTTTTTTAACTTTTTACTATGATAGCAGAAGGTTTGAGCCTTATTAATTTATGTTTATAGCCTTTCTCAAAAAGGTGAGGTACGAATTTTGACCTGGAAAGCTTGACAATACAGGGTTTCTGTATACCTCATTTATCTGAGAACCGCTATATACAGCGTATTCCAGGTTTATGAAGTACAGTAGCAGCAGCTTGTAAACCAGTTTTTGAATTGCTTAATATTGACCAAATCAAGCGCAGTAGCAAGTATTACGTCAACCATCTTGGTAGTAGTTGGC
>NZ_JARFTR010000199.1 GCF_029167235.1 Kamptonema sp. UHCC 0994
CTAGGCGGTGCTCTAACCGCCTAGAAGGCGGCGTTACGTAAATAGCTGAAAAAATAAAATTATCCTAATCGTCATGGCAACTGCCTAAAACCCCAACGCGATCGCAATCTGGCTACGAAAATTGCAAAATGTGACTTTAACCGCAGATCCGCGCAGATTATGTATGATAATGATTTGCACGTCATCTTTCCCAAAAAATCAACTCCCTCTGCGGTTATTAAATAGCAACCTCATTAGAAATGACATTAGATTGGATTAGCCCCGCCGACAGATTACAAGCATTACCCCCCTACGTATTTGCCCGCCTTGACGAACTCAAAGCCCGTGCCCGCGAACAAGGACTAGACTTAATCGACTTAGGAATGGGGAACCCCGACGGCGCAACACCCCAGCCCGTAGTAGAGGCCGCGATCGCAGCCGTTCAAAACTCAGCAAATCACGGCTATCCCCCCTTTGAAGGAACCGCCAGCTTCCGTAAAACCATTACCAACTGGTATCGCCGCCGCTACAACGTCGAACTCGATCCTAATAGCGAAGCCTTGCCATTATTAGGTTCCAAAGAAGGCTTAACTCACCTCGCGATCGCCTACATCAACCCCGGCGACTTAGTATTAGTACCATCCCCCGCCTATCCCGCCCACTTTCGCGGCCCCGCGATCGCCGGCGGCAAAATTCACAGCATAATATTAAAGCCCGAAAACGACTGGGTAATTGACTTAGCCGATATTCCCGACGCAGTAGCCGAACAAGCCAAAATCCTCTATTTCAACTATCCCAGCAACCCCACAGGCGCAACCGCCCCCCGCGAATTTTTCAAAGATATTGTCGCCTTTGCCCGCAAATTTCAAATCCTATTAGTCCACGATTTGTGCTATGCTGAGTTAGCCTTTGACGGCTACGAACCCACAAGTTTATTAGAAATTCCCGGCGGTAAAGAAATCGGCGTAGAGTTTCATACTCTATCCAAAACTTACAACATGGCCGGTTGGCGAGTTGGGTTTGTAGTTGGAAATAGCCGGATTATTCAAGGTTTACGGACATTAAAAACTAACCTCGATTATGGCATATTTGCCGCCATCCAAACCGCCGCAGAAACCGCATTACAATTGCCCGATAGATATCTAACTGAAGTACAGGAACGTTATCGTACTCGTCGAGATTTCTTAATTAATGGATTAGCTGAATTAGGGTGGAATGTACCTAAACCTTTGGCAACAATGTATCTTTGGGTTCCCTGTCCTCCGGGTATTGGTTCCACTGATTTCGCCCTCAATGTTTTACAGCAAACTGGAGTTGTTGTCACGCCGGGAAACGCTTTTGGGATTGGCGGCGAAGGCTATGTCAGGGTTAGTTTGATTGCCGATTGCGATCGCTTAGGGGAAGCATTGCGACGGTTGAAACAAGCAAATATTCATTTCTGAATTAAAAAGTTAAAAATTGCATACTATCGGCAATTTTTAACTTTTTAATATGTGTTATCTATGATGTAACGAGAGAAACAATAAATTGAGCAATTTTAAAAAGCAGAACAAAAAAATATTGAAGGTTGGGAGCAAAAATCTGCAAAAAATCCTGCGTTTTTTGCAGAATGAAAATCTGGATAGGCTAATAGTATTTATTGCTCTATTCATTCTAGCTAGTGGCTTAGGTTTATCGTGGGCAGAACCACATTTATCATTCGTTGATTCCTTGTGGTGGAGTATCGTTACATTAGCAACTGTTGGTTATGGTGACATTGCCCCTACGACACTTTTTGGTCGCCTAATTGCTGTCATTAATATGTTTGTTGGCATCGGTCTACTAGCCACATTCAGTGCGACAATGGCCACTCTTTTAATAGGTAAAAAAATGAAAGACTATCTAGGTATGGGCGAACGCAATCTTGAAAATCATACTATTTTGTGCGGATGGAATTATCGAGCGCGAGTAATTTTGAATGAATTAAGCATCGACACTCAAAATCCAGAAACGTCAATCGTTTTAATAGCTGATATAGAAAGGAAACCTCTAGATGAAATCGATTTTTTCTTTATCAAAGGTCAAGTGTGTGATGAAACCTTACATCGCGCCCACTTACTTAAAGCTAAAACGGTGATAATTTTAGGTGACGATAGTTTAGAGGATATAGCTCGCGATGCTAAAGCTATTTTATCTACGCTAACGGTAGAAAGCATTAATCCCGACGCTTATACAATTGTAGAATTAGTAGATCAAGCCTACGTCAAGACTTGTAAAAGAGCTAATGCTGATGAAATCATCGTTAGTAGTGATTTAAGCAGTATGCTGATTTCTCAAGCAGCGCTAAATCACGGCATTACTAAAGTCATCTACGAGATATTACGCTCGGAAGATGGCAATCAGTTATATAAAGTTCCAGTTCCTAAATCTAAGATTGGACTGGCATTTATAGATGTATTGATATATATGAAACAAACTTATCAAAGTATTATTTTAGCTGTGCAAAAAGGCATAGAAGGGGAAGTTGTTTCTAATCCTCCAGCCGATTATAAGTTAGATAATAATGACTATTTGATTATCATGGCCACTGAAAAACCCCGTAGCAGTTAAGTTAAAGGAAGAAGGAAGAAGGAAGAAGGAAGAAGGAGAGGGGGAGACTGGGAAAATTTTTCCCCAATTACCAATTACCAATTACCAATTACCAATTACCAATTACCAATTACCAATTACCAATTACCAATTACCAATTACCAATTACCAATTACCAGTTAACATTTCTACGAACTTTGAATTTCCTCAATAATCCAATCAAAAGTTTCAAGAACCTGCTTAAGAACCGATTCATCCTGCAACGTAGATAAAGGCAAACTAGGCGAACGTCTTTCCCCAGGATCTATCGGCAACGACAGACCGATAGAACTAAGTTTAGACCGCAATTCCAACCATTTACCTCCCTCATTAAACGGCCACTGGGAACCATAATTACTAGAAGAAATCTCCAACCTTCCAGAAATATCAACAGTAAACAACTGATAAGGTTTTCTTCCTCTTTGATGAAGCTGAGCAGCAAAGCCCCCGTAAGTGTCTCCCGTACCCCAGTGTACCTCAACTTCAGGCTCTTGACTTTGTACCCAATCGTGGATAGAACTAGCCATTTCTGCCTCATCTTCACCCCGTCTAGCTTTCAATTCCTCAAAGAAAGAAACATCATCCCAACGCCTTCTTTCACGAGTCGCGCTCGATTTTTTCTGTTGCGCTTCCGCCGTCTGGCCAATCACTCTAGGAACCAAAGTTTTCAAACCATCTTGACTAACATATTGCTTAATTTCTAATGCCAACACTTCCACCGGGTCCATCTGTTCATTCAGAAATTCTACCACCCGCCGCATTTCTGCGGAAATCTCATCTGCTACAAAAACTAAACGTAATTTACCAGCTTGTAAATTAGTTTTTACCTTCTGCCAAAACCGATCCTCATTAACATCAGCACCTAAAAATTCCTCAAAAATTTGTTCTGGATCGCGATTTTGCTCTCGGCAATTAGCTTCAAATAAACCAATAATTGACTCAATTGGCCAATAAACTACAGCATTAGCAGCATAATCAAGCATTTGACCAGTTATTTTTTGCCGAGTATCCGCACTGCGAGCACGCTTAACTTCCACCAAGGTAGGAATTGCATCTTGGTCAAGAAATAAATGATCTAACGACCAACGACCAGCAGTTTCTTCCTCACTTAACAGCGCTACTTCCCGTGAAATTAATAGCCATCGCCTCGGTGTCGCTCTATCTATTTGATCGCCTGCTATTAGGTTAGGATAAGTTTCTAGCAGTTCTTGAAGCTGATCTTCGGAATCATAGGGTTGTTCTGTCATTTCTACCAGCCGGTCGTCGTCCTGAATTAGATAAATGCCGCCGCCCATTAAAGTACCCCTAATTGATTTTAGATGTTAGATATTAGATGTTAGATGTTAGATTGGGAACAGAATAAATAAGCTTCAATTGCTTATTTATTCCTGTGTTCAGAGTATTGCGGTATTGCTGTTGACGGCTAAATTTTACCAGCAAATACTTGTACTGCTGGCCCAGTCATATAAAGCCTTTGATCGGCCTGTGACCATTCAATTTGCAAAATACCGCCTGGGAGTTCAACCGCAGCAATGCGATCGCACTTTCCAGCTAAGACTCCAGCTACCACAGAAGCACAAGCACCTGTCCCACAAGCCAGCGTAACACCAGCGCCTCTTTCCCACACCCGCATTTTCACGTAGTCTCGACGTATAATTTCGATAAATTCTGTATTTGTCCGCTGAGGAAAAACCGCGTGATGCTCAAATAGAGGCCCAATAGTTTCTAAGGCAATCGCTGAAACGTCCTCTACAAAGGTGATACAGTGTGGGTTTCCCATACTAACGCAGGTAACTGACCAAGACTGTCCTGCTACTTCTAGAGGTAACTCTACAACTTTTCGATCGGGAGAGTCCAAAGTTGTTGGAATTTCCGCCGCTAGAAGTCGGGGTATTCCCATATCAACTTTTACCTGACCATCAGCTAGCAATTCCGGGGTCATGACACCAGCAAGAGTATCAATGCGATACTGAGTTTTAGCATTGACACCTTCTAAGTCCGCGATAAACTTAGCTAAACAGCGAATACCATTACCGCACATTTCAGCTTCCGAACCATCGGAGTTGTAAATCCGCATCGTGTAGTCCGTACCATTTTGCCCCGGAAGAGCAAAGATTACGCCATCTCCACCAATCCCAAAGTGGCGATCGCACAACTCCTCTGCTTGCTGTAACGTTAAAATTGGTTCTGACTGATGACGATTATCAATCAGAATAAAATCATTACCTAGTCCGTGATACTTAGTAAACTCAATTGCCATTTAACGATCGGCTCCTAATTAACTTGATAAACTTCTATAGAACTTACCCACGTTTGTGCCGTAACGCCGCCGTCCCGGCAGTAATGATACCGCCAGAGGACGGCGTTACAAACCAATTTTGCCTAAGTCCTAAAGGTCTGAGATTGCTTCGTTTTACTCGCAATGACAGAAGATCGTAGTGAGTGCGTAAGTTATGTTCAAGTATCTTGACCACTGACTAAACTCCTTACCCATTACCTATTACTTATTAACGATTATGTCTGAATTCGAGACTGGATTGCCCAGCATTCGCCAAGTTCAAACCTACATCAAAGATAAACAAGAACTAGAACTCAAGCTTGTCACCAATGACCTCTTAACTGGTAAAATTTTCTGGCAAGACCCCCATTGCATTTGCCTAATCGACGAAGAAAACACGCAGACTACGATCTGGCGACAAGCCATTGTCTATCTCAAACCTAAAAGCTGAGGAGAGGGGAGAGGGGGAGCAGGGGAGAGAGGGAGCAGGGGAGCAGGGGAGCAGGGGAGCGGGGGAAGTTAAATCTAACCTAATTTCCTGGTTTCCCAGTCTTCCCCTTTCCTAGAGTAGATAGAGTTAACAGTTAACTGTTAACTGTTAACCTTTAACTCTATCTCTTGGTGTACTGAGATCAGTTGGTAGAAACTGCCACATAGCAACAAGCGATCGCCCTGTTGTAAATCCATATCCCCCTCCGGCCATCGGATAAACTTTCCTTCTCGCTGGATGGCTTGTACCTCTACCCCGCACAAATTCGCTAAATCCAACTCAGAAAGCTTTTTGCCTCCCCAAGGGCTATTAGCTGCTACAGCTAGCCATTGGCAAGAGTTACCGCCCTGGGGAAGTGCAACTTCTCCCCTAGCTAGTAGGTAGAAACTGGCAAGTTCTTCGGGTTGTCCTACCACCAAAACGCGATCGCTTCCTTGCAAGACTGTTTGACCATGAGGATAGTCAATTTCCTCCCCCAACTGCCGCACGATCGCCATTAAACTTACCCCAGTTAATTGTCGCAAGTTAGTTTCTTCCAGAGTCATACCCACCAAAGGAGAATCTTCCGGTAATGAGAACCATTTGCTGTTCATCTCTTGAACTGCGACTTTGAGTTCCCGCGAGACTTCTAGGGGCTTTCGATCTAGGCGTAATTCCAGATAGCGGCTGCTACGGATTTGCTGAACTTCTGCTTCGACGGCGATCGCGGACAATCCCATCCCTTCTAGTAAATGAGAAGATAGTTCTAAACTCGCTTCAAATTCTGGCTGCACCACCTCCAGCGCCCCCAATTGATAAAGCAGTTCAATATCTTTATCATGATTAGCTCGCACTAGAATATCCAATTCTGGGGCCAACTCCAAGGCTCGTTTTAAGCAAAGGCGAGTGCTCATGGGGTCAGGAAGGGCGATCGCCATTGCCTTTGCCCGTTCCACCCCCGCAGCTTCCAGTACGTGCAAACTGCCCGCATTGCCGTATATGTAAGAAATGTTTTGTGCTCTACATTCTTGCACTCTACTTTCTGACTGGTCAATCACCACCACAGGATAACCGTGACTTTGCATCAGCCGCACCAAATTGCGGCCTACCCGCCCATAGCCACAGATCACAACGTGATTTTGTGCCGGCAAATTTTCAGCTATTGCTTTTGGTTGAGAACAGTGGTTAAAATAAGGCTGCAACGGCTCGAATGTTTCCGCCCAGTTTAGCAGTTTCGGCACCAGCCCCATGACAAATGGCGTAATTACCAAAGTAACTGCCGTTGTTCCTGCAATTAACAAATACACCCGCCGCGAAACTAATCCCAAATTTTGTCCCGCACTGGCAAGTACAAAGGAAAATTCACCGATTTGAGCTAGCCCCAAACCAGTAATTAATGCCGTTTTCAAGGGATAGCCAAAAGACCTGACTATCGGCGTAATAATCACGGATTTGCCCACAAATACTAGAAATACCAGGCCTAGGATCAGTTCTAGATTGTTCCACAAAAATCTAGGGTCAATTAACATTCCCACTGCCACAAAAAATAGAGATGCAAAAATATCTCGCAGCGGCTCGACATAGGTTAAAGTTTGGTCAGCATACTCCACCTCTGAAATCATTAAACCAGCGACAAAAGCTCCCATTTCAATCGAGAAACCCAAATGTTCTGTCAGTAGAGCAATACTTAAAGCTAAGACAACTACACCCAGCAAAAACAACTCCTTGCTCTCAGTTTTCGCTAAGAAACGTAGCAAAGGCGGTATTACCAAAATGCCAACGATTATAGCGCCAAGCGCAAATAAGCTGATTCTCAGTAGAGCAGAAGCGATCGCCATCCCAATCGCTTCTGCTGGCTGATTCAGTGCCGGCAAAACTGCCAGCATTAATCCCAGCGCTAGATCCTGCACTACTAATATCCCTAGCATTACCTGACCGTGAGGTGTAGCGGCTTCGTTGCGCTCCATTAAGCACTTAAGCACGACAGCCGTTGAAGATAGGGACAGTATGGCTCCTAGAAATACTCCTTGGGCTGGCGAATGCACCCACCCCATCCCTACGGAGACCAAGGTAGTGATAATAATCGTCAGTACAATTTGTAAGCTGCCACCACCGAGGCTAATACCTTTGACTCGGTTGAGTTCGGCGAAGGAAAATTCCACACCCAAAGCAAACAGTAAAAAGGCAACGCCGAACTGAGCTAAAGTTTCTACCTGAATTAACTCTTTAATCAATCCCAACCCAGTTGGCCCTACCACTACTCCCCCTAGAAGATAGCCAAGTAGTGGGGGTTGCCGCAAAAGTGACGCGAAGAGTCCTCCTGCTGCCGCCGCCGCGAGGACTAGAACTAAGTCAACGATCAGTCTGAAATCTTCTTGCACAACTTTATGAAAATATTATAAAGTTATATTATACTCTCTAATGTGTTGACAAAAATTGACAATCAACTAAAATTGTAAGCAAGCAGAATTAGAGTTTTTAATGGCACAGAATCCTGCACTGACAAAAAACTCTAATTGTGACAAGTCAATCTGGTAGATTTGCTTTATTGTTGAAAACGTTTCATCTCACTCAAAATGAATAATTGGAGTGACGATCGACAATATTTTTAACCTTTTCAGGTAATATTGTTGACAAAATGACTAAATAGATCCGCGCCAAAAAATCAATAGGTAGTTTATTTGCGTAAGTCTTAAGACTCTAAAATCAATCCCTCTCTGGTCACAGTTGGCTTGAGTCCTAATCAATTCTACTTAAGAGCAAAAGTTAGTTGAGTTTCTATAGATTTCAACGATCATGATCGAACAAGTCAATACCTGGAATCAGACCCTTACTTCTTCGCTAACTGCAATTAAAGCGAATTTCAACTCATTTGAGTACAAAGTCTCACCCGCCCCCTTAGTAAGGCGAGAGCTGGGGATGATTGTATTCAATTCACTTGAAAACGGCTGTAGATTGGCAGCTAAGAAAATTGCGGCAGTAGTAAGTGGGGTGACAGTTGCCAGTGTTATCAGTTTGGCAACACCACTACAAGCTTTGCAGGTACAGATCAAACCGCCGAACCCGCAACTGGGCGATACCCTGTCGGTAGCGATTCAGGCAGATTCTAGCGGAGAAGCAACTCCGACGGTTTCTGTTAAACAGAAGACTTACCAAGCGTTTCCTATGGGAAATGGTAGATGGCGGGCGCTGCTACCGACAACCCCCCTAGATAGTGCTGGCTCAATGCAAATCCAAGTTACCAGCGGTGGCGAAAGGCAAAATTTAACTGTAAAGGTGCGCGATCGCTCTTTTCCCACTCAGTCGATTTGGCTTCCTCCCGGTAAAGATAGCGAAGGTACTGACCGCGAATTTGACCGCGTAGACGCATTTAAGGCTCTGGTGACACCGCAGAAGTTCTGGAATGGGCCATTTCTACGACCGAATAACGGAGAGATTACAACCATTTATGGGGTACGGCGGTACTACAATGGAGTCTTCGCGAAAGATTATTACCATCGGGGTGTAGACTATGCTGGTGCTTACGGTTCTCCCGTAGTGGCTGCTGCTGCTGGTCGCATAGCTCTAGTTGGGCGTGAGTCTGAAGGATTTCTGATTCATGGTAATGTCATCGGCATCGATCATGGTCAAGGTGTGGCGACCATCTATTTACACTTAAGCCGGATTAATGTTAGTGAGGGAGATTTTGTGAAAGCTGGTCAAGCGATCGGGGCTTTGGGAGCAACAGGAGCAGCGACGGGCCCTCACCTGCATTGGGGGCTTTATGTGAATGGAGCCTCGGTCGATCCTGTTCCTTGGCGATATGAGGCGATTGATTAACATTTGCGATCGGCAAATATCGCAAACAGCCTTTGTCTCAAGTCTTGAGGCTCAAAGGTAGCGTCAGGATTTATTCTCCTACCAGTGGATGATAGGATGAGTAAGGGCGATCACAAAAAATACCTAAAGCGGGAAGCTCAGCGGCTTCAGCCCTGAGAGGAAAGCGAGACGCGGTTTTAACCGCCGTGAATCTTTCTGAATTTTTTAACGTTTCCATCTTGTGATAGACGATAAAATAAAAGACAAAGCAGTTGAAAATAAATGTACAAGATAAAGCATGGCCAAAGCTAAAAGTAAAACACCTAAAAAGCCTAAAGTTAACTTAGGTGTTCAGCAAAACTTAATCGCACCTAATCAGGAATTAAAATCAATTCTTGAATACATTTGTGGCGAGGCTAATAAACTACACAACTGCGCTACTTACTACGCACGTCAAATGTGGTTTAAAGCTCATAAGTATGTAACCGGGTTTGATCTAGGGAAGGTCTTAATTAGAAATAGGCATTTTTCAGCCCTTTCTTCTGAAGCAGCTACTCAAATTTGTAACTCGGTGGGGGAATCAATTAGCTCTTTCGCTAAGTTAAGAGAATTATGGCTAAATGGCGAACTTGAGAACAAGCCTAAACCGCCCAATTATCGCAAACCAGGATATCAATTAGTTGCCTACCCCAAACGGTCTTTAAAATTGGTTGATGGGCAAATAAGATTCCCTCTAGGTTTGCGTGTGAATGCTTGGTTTGGCATTAAAGAGTTTTTCTTGCCAATGCCGTCCAACCTAGATTTTGATGCTCTTAGAGAGGTGCGGATACTTCCCAGAAACGGTTGCTTTTATGTCGAATTTGTCTATCCAGTTGTGGTTGAAAAGCCCGTGTTAGACCCGGCTAAATGCTTGGGACTAGATCCCGGTTTAAACAATTGGTTAACGGGAGTTAGCAATGTCGGAACAAGTTTTATTATTGACGGCAGACATTTAAAATCTGTTAACCAATGGTACAACAAACAAACCGCAAAACAAACTACCGATAAGCCTAACGGCTTTTGGTCGAAGCGGTTAGCAGCCGCCACCGAGAAACGCAACAGGCAAATGCGAGATGCAATCAATAAGGCGGCTCGGTTGGTGATTAACCACTGCTTAGACAATGGTATCGGTACTCTAGTTTTCGGTTGGAACAAAGGGCAGAAAGATAGCATTGAACTAGGCAAGAAAACCAACCAAAGTTTTGTGCAAATACCTACCGCCAGACTCAAGGCGAGAATCCAACAATTATGTGAGTTGTACAGTATAGTGTTTGAGGAAACAGAAGAAAGTTACACCAGTAAAGCCAGCTTTTTAGATTCTGATACGCTCCCCATATACGGTGAAAAACCCGTAGGCGAAGCCACTCTGAAAGAGTTAGGCTGGGAGCCGTCAGGCAAAAGAGTTAAGCGCGGGTTGTATCATACTTCTGAGGGTGTTGAAATTAATGCCGATTGTAATGGTGCGGCGAATATTCTTAGAAAAGTATCGGTGAAGCTTGGGCTTGTACTAAGTGGAATCAGTAGAGGCGAATTGAAAGCGCCTTTGAAGTTCAGATTCTGGACTCTTCAAGAATCTCAGCGTCTTTAGACCTGAGAGTTTCAAAATTCTATTAATGATGCCGTCGAGCGGGGAAGCATTATGAGTATTGAAAAAATTGTCGAACAAGCTTTGCAAGACGGTTATTTAACGCCGTCGATGGAAGCAGAGGTGGGGCGGATCTGCAACACGGCCTCGGAACTTTCCATTGAAGAATATATGGCTCTCGATCGTCTGATGGGAGCTTTATTAACCGGGGAAGTTGTAGTTTTACCCCGCAAGCAGTTCATAAATGTGATGGAAGAATTGGTACTCAGCGAGGCGATCGCGCGGGTAGCAGAAATTGAGGCGGCTAGCGAGATGACTCTAGATGTGGGAGACATCGCCGCTTATGCCTTAAATAGGCTTCCACCTCTTTATGCCACCACCGAGGAGGGCGCACATTTTCAGAGGGCGAAGGCAAAAGAGCAACTTCAGGATTTGATTGCTGGTCAAGTTAACGAGGCGATCGCCCGTAACTTGGATCGACCAGACACTCCCAACCCAACAGCCTTGGGTAAGTCTTCTGGAAACGAAGTCCTCTCCCAGCTAACTACGTGGCTACAAGCTAATGCCACGAATTTCGATCCTCAGCCTTTATAAAATTAGTTAACAGTTAATCGTTAACCGTTAACAGTTAACAGTTAACCGTTAACAGTTAACAGTTAACCGTTAACTAATTGCTAGCTTCCTCTGAGCCATTCGGAGGGCTAGCAACTGCTTTTTCTGCACGTTTTTCGCGTTTCTTGCGATCTGCTTGCAGGACATCTGCAAGGACAATTCGCGCCTGTGCTATTTTTTCCAGATTGCTGCGGTACAGGTCTAAATCTTTAGTGACTTTTTCCTCTGGTAGGTGCAATGCTACACAAACCTTCGCGATCGCCTTGACTAGCGCCTCTCGATCTTTAACCAAGTCGGGATCTACTATTTCCAGCAGCGAGAACAAACCGATTGCAAATAAGCGGCTGTATTTAAATTTAGAGTTAGTAGCGATCGCAGTTATTGACCCTTGCAAATCACCAGTATCGGCAAAGCTAGTCGAGCCATCCAGCCACGACAGCAAGTCCAAAGTAGAAACGCGAGCAGCCAAACCTTCCAAGCGTCTCGCATCCTGCTGGTATCGCTGGGGATCGTCTCCCAAAGCCTGACAAAGCCCATTAAAAATTGAAACCTTGTCCTGTTCTGGCAAATACCCTTGCATGAAGCGCTCAAAGGCTGTTACCACGCCCAAGGCATAAATTGGGTCATAGCGAAAATCGACGTTCACCGAAAGCAAGTGCATTTCTACCATCAACTCTTCCACTACTCGACGGTAGATAGAGTTAATAGGGCGAGTGTGAATCGTGTAGAAACTTCGCTTTGTATCTGAGACAGTGCTGTTATTATTCACCTGGTCTTCTAGCGGTCGAAATACGCCGCAGCGGGGGTGCTGGGCGGTGTGAGGAAAGCCGGACTTTTTGTGCAGCGATCTTGCTGACAAAACATTGCACGTTTTTCAAGGCTTTGTAGCCCAAACAACTAGCTAAAACCCACAAAGGGCTACCTTGCCGATTTGTTGATTTTGCTGACTGTTATTGGGCTGCCTGTACCATTATACCTTAGCCGGGATCGCCAATTCACCTCGACTTCGGGCTTACTTACTTTTTGGGCAAATTCACGACTAAGCTTTTTTGTCAATACAAAATTTCAGATTTTAAATCAACATGACACTTTCTGCTGAACTAACCGCTTTAGCCAAATATATGTCAGGGGAATTTGATAATCGCACTCAAGCGATCGCCGACCCAGTTTGGTACGTCCACCTCCGCCTCTGGCAGCGGCCCCTTCCGTTTCCGCTGTTTCCAGAACCGAGTATCGCCTTGTATGCAGAACAAGCCAACATTCTCAATCTAGACAAACCCTATCGACCTCGGATTGTGCAACTCCGGCACTCAGCAATAGCACCAGAGCGTTTGGAAGTTCAATATTATATGTTCAAGGACATCGCGGCCGTGCAGGGAGCAGGTCAGAATCCTAATTTACTGAAGCAGCTAAGGCCAGAGCAAGTAGAACTCCTCCCTGGCTGCACTCTCGCAGTTGTTCGGCAAGACTTAACCGCAAACCGTTATCGGTTTCGCGCATCCTTGCCCCCTGAAACTCAGTGCTGTTTTACCTACGGCGGTCAAACTTACCAAGTAGATTTGGGATTTGAGGCTTCGGCAGAAGAATTTCTCAGCTATGACAAAGGAATTGATCCTAAAACAGGCAGAGGAATCTGGGGAGCTTTAATGGGCCCATTCAGATTTGTCAAAAGCCAGGATTTCGCCTCAGAAGTAATTAGTTAAAGGAAGGAAGAAGGAAGAGGGAAGAAGGAAGAGGGAAGAAGGAAGAGGGAAGAAGGAAGAAGGAAGAGGGCAAGAATTCACCCTGGGGTGTTCATGATACTCCTCATCTTCTGAGATCCCGCAATCCTAAGCCTCTCATCTTTTCGCTCTAACTTGCGCGGGGCACACCTTCTAGAGCTTCTTCTTCCGTTTCAAAAATTTCAAACACAGAATCCATCATGGTGACTTCAAACACCAGTTTGGCTTCTGGATGAACGTTGCAAATCCGAAAACTCCCCTTAACTTTATCGGCATCACGCATTCCAGCCACAAGTGAAGTTAGGCCAGAGCTATCGATAAAGTTAACCTGACCTAGATTCACAACTACATGGCGACTAAGTTTGGAAATACATTCCTGCAACTTGAGGCGGAATTGCCATGCGGTTGTGATGTCCAAGCGTCCAGTCGGTGCCAAGACGATAACTGTTGTACCGTCCTGAAGCGTATGGGTTTTTTGATCGATGTGAATCACTGACCCTTCCCTCGAGATTGTAGGTATTGCGGTGGTTGATTATCTCACAGTAGTTTAACTCAGAGCTGTGACTACACACCCATCCAATTAACCCAATCTTGGGGTTTCAAGAATTTATCGTACAGTTCAGCTTCTGGAGTCTGAGGTTCCGGTTGATAGCCATACTCCCAGCGTACCAAAGGAGGTAGCGACATGAGAATAGATTCGGTGCGACCGTTGGTTTGTAGACCGAAAATAGTTCCTCTATCGTAGACGAGGTTAAATTCGACGTAACGGCCCCGGCGGTAGAGTTGGAAGTTCCGTTCGCGATCGCCATATTCCATCGGCCGCCGACGCTCTACAATGGGCGAATAAGCTGGTAAAAAGGCGCGTCCGCATTCTTGGGCAAAGGCAAATAAATCTTCCCAACTGCGGGGCTCCGGGATGCCAATTTGATTGCTGTAGATAGCAGCAGGCCCCTTGGGGTCTGGCCCGCGATAAAGTTGGCTTTGGCCGTCTTGGTAGTCAAAAAATAGACCGCCGATACCGCGCGTTTCTTGGCGGTGCTTGAGGTAAAAATATTCGTCACACCATAGTTTAAATGTGGGGTAATACTCAGGGTGGTGGCGATCGCAAGCCGCCTTCAAGGTCTGATGAAAATGAGCTGCATCCTCAGCAAAAGGATAATACGGAGTCAAATCCGCACCCCCTCCAAACCACCAGACGTGCCCCGCCTCAAAATAGCGATAATTCAAATGCACAGTCGGGATATAAGGATTGCGGGGGTGCAAAACCATCGAAGTCCCAGTCGCATAAAAACCTTTACCCGCCAATTCCGGGTACTGATTAAGAATCGAAGGCGGCAAAGTTTCGCCCCAAACCTCCGAAAAATTCACCCCACCTTGTTCAAAAACATCGCCCTCCGTCATCACGCGAGAACGTCCCCCGCCTCCTTCCGGGCGTTCCCAGGATTCCTCTTTAAATTTGCCAATACCATCAAGGGCTTCTAAACCTTGACAAATTTCGTCTTGTATGCCTTGCATGAACTGACTAACCCTACTTTTTGAGTCGGCAGGTAGTACAGGTGCAGATGTAGGGGTTTGGGAAGTTGTAGAAACTGTCATAACAAATTCAAATGTAAGATTAGAGATTTTGAGATCGGCAAATGAATCCAAAATCTAGCGGTGATGTCATTATCCCACTGTAGACCAGCAGAGGAGCACAAAAAGATACATTAAGAAATAGCAACAAATATAGGATTTACGTAACGCCGCCCTCTGGGCGGTAAAGAAACCGCCTAGAAGGCGGCGTTACGTAAAGTGTGCGTAAGTTCTGATTTACAGCAAAGGTGGAAAAATAATGTCCGATACGCTCGATATTAACTCAGTCTTAGAAATCCTGCGACCCGTTCAAGACCCCGAACTCGGCAAAAGTTTGGTGGAATTGAACATGATTCGCAACATCAAAATCGACGGCGGCCAAGTTAGTTTTACCTTAGTATTAACTACGCCTGCTTGCCCTCTGCGAGAGTTTATAGTTGAAGACTGCCAGAAAGCAGTTAAGCAGTTACCCGGAGTTGAAGGCGTAGCGGTGGAAGTCACCGCAGAGACACCCAAACAAAAAGGAGTGCCCGATCGCCAAGGCATTGAAGGTGTTAAAAATATCTTAGCTATTTCCAGCGGTAAAGGCGGCGTTGGTAAGAGTACGATCGCAGTCAATGTCGCTGTAGCATTGGCTCAATTGGGCGCTAAAGTAGGCTTACTAGACGCTGATATCTACGGCCCTAACGACCCGACAATGTTGGGTCTAGCAGATGCTAAAGTTATGGTCACGAAAGGCCCCCAAGGAGACATTCTCGAACCGGCATTTAACTACGGCGTAAAGCTAGTTTCAATGGCCTTTTTGATTGACAAAGACCAGCCCGTAATTTGGCGCGGCCCGATGTTAAATGGTATTATCCGCCAATTTCTCTATCAAGTGCAGTGGGGCGACTTGGACTATTTAATTGTCGATATGCCTCCGGGTACTGGTGATGCCCAGTTAACTATGGCACAGGCAGTACCAATGGCCGGTGCAGTGATTGTGACTACGCCGCAGACGGTAGCCTTGCTGGATTCTCGCAAAGGGTTAAAGATGTTTCAGCAGTTAGGCGTGCCCGTGTTGGGGATTGTAGAAAATATGAGTTATTTTATTCCCCCAGATATGCCAGATAAACAATACGATATTTTTGGGTCTGGCGGCGGCGAGAAAACTGCTGCTGAGTTAGGCGTACCGCTGTTGGGGCGCGTACCATTGGAAATTCCTTTGCGGGAGGGTGGCGATGGAGGCGTGCCCATCGTCGTGGGACAACCCGATTCAGCTTCGGCGAAGGAGTTGAAAGCGATCGCGCAGCGCATTGCTGGTAAAGTTTCTGTAGCTGCCCTTGCTTAGATAGTTTTGAGTTTTAAATATAGCGTAACGCCGCCCTCTGGGCGGTTAGGATA
>NZ_JARFTR010000041.1 GCF_029167235.1 Kamptonema sp. UHCC 0994
ATCTGTTTGTCTGCTGTCTTCTACTATAACTCCGGGTAGGTTTAGCAGTTTGGTCATTATCTTTTTCATAATTAACTTTGATACCAATTATTTACTAATATTTTAGCATAGTAAGTACGAAAGAGCCTGGATTCTGGGCATTTAGAAAAGAAATTATATCTTAAAAAAGCCGAACCATAATTAATTGCTGTGTCGAGACAAGTGGTAGCGCCGATAATTGTTTTGAAGCGGTCGCACTTGGCGTTATCCCAATAGTCTTTGCGGTAAATTTCCTTAATCCGCCCCTCATTGCCGGTTAATTGCCTGGGGTCTGATATCCCATTTCTGCGGGCCGTTGCCTCGGTAATCCCACCATAAGTTTTTCCCCCAGCATCCCCCGCTACATTGGCATAACCGCCTTCCCACTTACGGGCAAAAGCAAAAGCTTTGTCGAAATTCGTGCCACCATCAGCAGAATTATTTTGAGGGATTGCTGCGGCCGCAGCGCTGACTAACCCACCAGCATTATTTATCTGCAAAGGCTCCGGGTCAACTTGTAAATGCGCCCCCGGAACAATTGCGTTAATCGCCCGTTTAGAACCGTCAACAATCCAGCCGGGAGCAATTACGCATCCTGCGATTGCCAAAAGCAGGACTGTTTGCCAAATTGAATAATCTAGCGGCATCTCAATCTCTTCAATCCTTGCCTCTTTCATTTGTCTTCCTCTATTTTCTCAATCATTATTTTGCTAGGAAGGCCAGACAATCTTATGCGATTCAGAATCACTTTGCTCACAGTTTGTAACGATTTAATTGCATCAGGAAAACGCCGTGTTAACTCGCTGTAATCGATAATAAACGTCTCCCTATCCTTCCCCAAGAAAGTAGGCTTCCACTCCTCGGTCACTCTATATCTCATCACGGTTTCCTCCCTGTTAACGACCACCAAATAAGTCCCGACTCAGGTGGGACTTTTTTACCAGTGCTGTCCCTTTGCTGGAAATGCAAATGGGCTCCAGTACCGATGCCACTATTGCCTGATTGAGCAATAATCGAACCCACTGCGTGCTCGCCATCGGCACACTTGCTTAGGTGGAGATAGTCAAAAGCAATGCCGCCAGTTTCGTAGCTAGCAACCAACCCGCCGCCTTTAGCGTCGTTCCAACACCGCACCTTAACTTTCTTCCCCGGTGTGCCGATAGCGTAAAGTGAAGTCCCAACCGGTGTGCCAACATCCACCCCATAGTGGTACGTGGAAGCTCCCGCCACTGGAGCGACACGGGGGCCGAATCCACTTGTCACTTTGTAGCCAGCGATCGCATTACCGACTTGAGGGGGCTGACTGAGCGCTCCACTAAATTTAAAATCAGCATTGCCACTCGAACTATTGCTTGATTGCTGGGGATATTTAGCTGCGATCGCATCAGGGACTTTGGGGAAAAATGAAGCCACAAACTGGCCTCCAGGGGCGGTGGTTGACCGACGTTTAATCACCGCCGCACTCCCTTTATCCACAATTTCTGCTTGCCTATTGGACTCAGCATCTTTAACAGCAAATCCGACATGGGTGATTGCACCCGCCCCAAAATTCCCGTAGGTTCCTGTCCACAGAACTACTTGCCCTCGTTTTACCTTGGAAGCATCGCGATTAATCTCTCCTACCGCCATATCAGCGCCCCAAGATGCGGCCAATCCTCTGCCAGGTGTCAGACCGCGCAAACCTTTGTCAATCGGTTGTTTTGTGGTGGGTAATTTCCAACCCATCTTGTCAAAAACCGACCACATGAAAAACGAACAATAAGGGCCAGGAACTTCACCTGCGCGGGGCTGATAAACTTTACCGACTTCTGCTTCAAAAGCTCTAGCTAAAGCTTCGTGAGCAGAGGAGTTGCCTACTAGCCAATTGCCAAATCGTTGCGCTTTTTCCACTGTTTCTTTAATTGGGGTAGATGTGGCTTTAATGCTACCGATAACTAACGGGTGCAAAACATTAATGTACGCGACACACGCAAAAATCAACCACAGTAAAGTTAGGTTTGTTTTCTGCGAACACTTCGCCAATTCAATCTTTATCCAGAGTTCTTTAAATTTGGCTAAATCTTCCTGTACCTGTTTGACGGGGGCTAAAAATTTATCAGCTAATTCAGCTTCGGTCTTTTTTGCCCATTTATCGGCAGGTTTGGAATTCAGCCATTCAATTGTTTTTTGAGTTTTTTTGAGGGATACCATAATCTAATTTTTTACTTTCAATCGCTCTTTTTTCATGCTGTTTTTCTACGACTCTTTTCAGCAGTGATGTAGGGAATGCTGTCTAGGGTTTGAAGCGAAACCCAAAGATTGTCAATAAACTCTGGAAACGGTGTAATCATTTGTTTTTCTCCTAAAATCCTGTAAATCTAAATTCAATTTTTTCCTGACTTTCCGTAGCATCAATTGCCCTTCCACCGCTGACCAAATACCGCCAAGATTTGCCTGAATTGCAGGCAGGCAAACCTAATTTCGCTTGGATTTCCATCAATGATTTGTATTTGATAGATTCAGTTGATTTCTTGAAAGATGCCGACAACGCGAACGGTAAATCTCTGGCATTTTGTGACTCTACAGAACCTATCCGGCAAATTGCTAAACGGGGGTCAGGCTTGCCAGTATCGGCTCTAGATTGGCCAGCAGGGGTTTGTTTTAAAATCCCCTGGGTTGCTTTCCCTCCTCGTTGCACGGCAGCGGCAACTACTTTGTCAATCGGTTCTGGGTTAGTTTGAGGCTGTCCTGATTTTTCCCAAGCCTCCGTTGTCGTCGATTTCATCAATCCCAACCATGTGAACACTGGTGCTGGCTCAAAAGCTTTAGAAGAACCCGTCATCACGGCGGCAACAATTCCAGCCAATAAAACCAATAAAGTCAGAGTTGCTGTTAGTTGAAATAGTCGATTAATCATGGCATTACGGCGCTTTTGGCGGACGAACTACGCTGCCTGACCGTGTTGGTGTTGGTGCAGCATTTTCAGGAAAAATGATTTCGCCAATTGACCGGACAAAACAACCTGCCCGACCAGCGGCTCTGAACGGAATATCGGAACCTGAACCAAAATCCGCACCGCAATCTTTACCTTGCAAACCATTCCAAAAGGAAAAACCTCCAAAATAGGAACAGCCTAATAAAAAAATAGCAACCCATCCCCAAAACGACATTAAAGAATTTTCAGACGTGGCAATCTTCCACAGATACGCGATGATATTTTCATCTCTTCCGCCCATATTTCCCTCCTGATTTACTAATAGTTAACAACCAACAACCGTGAAATTTGTTGGAAACTGTTGGAGCCTATAACCTTTGCCCCATAACTGTTGGGCGGTTTACCCCATTGTTGGGAAAGATACCCTTCCTGGTGTTGGAGATGGGGTATCGGCTTCTTCCCCAACATCCAACACCCTGAAAATCAGCATCGCACCATCGCCTTCGACAACGCCTTTTCCTAACGATTGAAGGTCTGAAAAAGCGTAACGGAAATCCTCGGCATTCATCCCTTCGCATTCCGGTAATTTTGCTTGTTGAGCGATTCGGCTGTTGACTTCACCGCCCCTTTTTACAGCAAGATTCAGAATCGCTCTCAAATCTTTGGGTAAAGATTGTTCAAGAGTATCGAGTTGTTTTACTTCGATTGTGGGCTTTGAAATATGCGGAATCGTTTTGATTTTTGGCAATCCTTCCATCGGAATTCTCAGCGCGTACCGAGTCTTAGATTCCTGATAATTTTCAGCAAGAGGATACAATTCCTGTTTGTTTTTGTAGATAAACTGAGGGTTATCTAAAAATGCGATAGCCTCGGTTCCTAATACAATCCGTGCCATTTGTCGGTAGTCCGTGCCGTTTAATCCCGTCCCTTGAGCCTGTGCCGACTGGCCGCAAACAAACAGATAAACTTTAACTTCTCGACCTACCTTGAAAATAGTACGGATAGCGTTTACAGCACGGGCTTTATAAACCCCAAAAATCCAGTCCCACTCATCAACAATCACAAAAATTGGCGGTGCTGTGTCAGGGTAAAAATCTGGGTCAGCCACCCGTTTTTTTACTAAATCAGCACAATATTCAATCCCTTCTAAAGCCTGGTCAATATCCTTTACGAAAGGGGGGAAACTCCACGAGGGTTTGTTAGCGAGATGTTTGGGGTTTATTAGGTAATAAGAGGCATCTTTGCTGTCGCCTCGAATTAAACCCATCAAATGCTCACCTAACGTGGTTTTGCCTGTTCCTGTTGGGCCGGATAAGTGATAGTGAACGGTTTTTAATTCGTCATTTTCATCAAAGACCATATTTTTAATCCAATCCTCTGATTGAGTCTGCGATTTTAAGCTATTAAGGCTTTGAAAATTGGCGGATACAAACGGGTTCGCCGCAACTGTTTCAGGCTCAGGAAATCGAATAACATTGCTCCCCAAATCTAATTCTTGAACGATGGATTGGGGGAGGCTACCAATAGGTTTGCTTTCCCCGATGGAGCGCTGCTGATTATCCTTTTTCAAATCACTCCAAAACAAATAACCAGCCGCTGCACCTTGAGCTAATCCTGCCAATAGCAATAATGGAAAAGCGTCTGATTTTTTGCCTATTGCTATAACTTGATTATTCTCTTCATCTATTTGGCAATAAGTAGAAGCCGGAAGATTAGATGCCCAAAGCAGAAAGGGAGAGCCAATTCCTAGCAAGGCAATTGCCAATAATTTATCTCTTCTCATGGTGTTTCTCCTTGGTTGGAACCGCCAATCTCCTCGGTGTGATTGCTTCTTAAATTCTGGTAAGCAACCGCTGATTCGTAACAAGAATCAACAGCGTTGTTCAAATCCTCGGTGACAATTGTTGGCCGCAAAGCCGCTCCAGATGTTGATAGCGCGGTTGCAATATCAGAGAGAATCGCCTTTAGTTCTCGGTATTTATTGGCGGAATTAGCATCAGTCGGAAATTGCCCAGATTTGGTGAATTCTTGCAATCTTCCAGAATATGCTAAATAGGCATTTGTGAGCCATTCGTACTCGGTAATCTTTTGTTTAACTGCCTGATTTCTGGCTTCAGCCTGCCATCGTTGAGCGCGACCTAATTCTAATTCTCTGTCGGTGTTGGCGAACTCAGATTGTAACCCTGTCTGGCACGTTGCCTGAACTTTTGTCCAAGCTTCATTTCTGGCGATTGAGCTATTTTTTTCTGTTGCTTCAATCACCGATTCAGCAGGTGGTTTGATTGCGACTGGCTCCCCTATCTTTTTGGGTTGATTTGACAATAATTGTCCCATAATTGGGAGAATCATTGTTACTGTTCCTAGTATCGCTGCACCCCATAATACTTTAGCTATTATGGCATCACGTTTTGTGTTTTTAGGTGTCTCCATCTCCTCAAAATCAGTTTCCATTTCTCAATTCCTCCTTAAATTCCTCAAGGGCTACCAACACTTTTTGACTATTTCTTTCAAGGGCATATCTTTCAGAGATAACGCCGATTGCTCGTTCTATTTCTGGATTGCCAATCCCTTTTTTTCTTTTCCCAATGGCATAGCTGGCATTAGCTCCAGCCGCACCAGAAACGCCGCATATTGTTAATAATGTGGCGTAATAGCTGCTTTGCAATTGGGCAAAGATAACAATTACACCGACTGATATGCCTGCAATCCCCCCCCAAGTTGTAATTACAATTCTGTCTATCATTTAAGCTTCCCCTTTTGGCTTTAGTTGGTTTAAGCTAACCATCTTGATGAAACATGAATCCTCGTTAAGCTCGTTCCTAGCTGCGTCACACAATTCACGAAGTAAAGTCTCTATTTGTTGATATGAAAGCGGATTATTGCTAAACAATTCTGTGGATATTTCATTATTATTGTCAACGTAGACAATAGCGTAAACATATCTCCAATTGTCAGGATTAATTCCGCGAATCTCACCAAAGTTTTTGCGTTTAGAAAAAACTGGCAACAAACTCTCATCAAAATCCATCTTTTCTGCCCTCATTTACCCCAATAAATCCACTTCAATTACTGTTAGGAGTGTAATCGCCCCTATTTTTTCTTCGATTCTGTTTCTAATAGCCTGCTTAATCTCTGGCGGAGACAATTCAATACTAGAAGAAAAGCTTGTAAGTCCGCTAATAGTCCCCCCGTTGTAGTTGTGAATTCCCTGAGAATTTACAACCTGAAAATAAACGGTATAAATTAACCCCTTTATATTTCGAGACCTTGTTTGCCTCTGCAATTCAGCAAGAGCGTCGCTTCTTCTTACTTTTACGTAGCTATTGTTATTCATCTCATCCTCCTGTATGGCTAATCAACTTAGTGCTGTTATTTCTTTTTGATATTGACATCAATTTTGATGCCTCGCTTATCAAGATAAAACCCAGTCCATGCACCGCATTGTCCCAATTCTTCAACAGCTTGTGGATACTTTTGCTGGATGCGCGAGAACGGAAGTGTACACATCATTACATCGCCTAGTTTCGATTCTTCCGTTACTAAATATGTGTCAGTCATGCTTACCATCCTCCTGTATTTAACCAATCAACAAGGCCTTCAAACAGACTTTCTTTGAAATCCCGTCTCTCCTGCAATTTAGAAAGAGTGAAAACCAACAAAACAATCAAGAATCGTTCACTTTTTACTCTTTCTAAACGCTCAGTAGCGAATAGTGACCCTATCTGAAAATAGACTTCAGATAAGGCGTTTTTCTCTGCTACCAAAGCCCCTTTGATAGTTGATTCTGTGTCGCTTTGTGGGGTTCCAGACGGCGACTTTCGACTGGTTGGGATAATTGGGCAGTAGGCAGCGAAGCCGCTCTCAAGTCCAAAGGGGTTGCTGCTGATGCCTCCGCCAACACTGTCAAGTTGCTTCGCAAAGCATTACCAAAATCGGACATTTCAGCTACTAAAGTTTGGGCATAACCAACCTTGAGAGATTGCATATTGGTTAGTGCCATTTGTGAGCCGGCTTCAGCTAATCCAATATTTCCTTGCTGTGTAGCCTCTTGAATCGCTTGAATGGCTGCACCTTTGTCTTCAGTTTCGTCTCGTTTGGCATCAGAAGGTTTAGCTATAGCATCTGGGTCGATTTCGTTGCAATAAGCCGCCCGACCGTTTCGGGATGATGCTATTTGTAAAATGGCATCGTCAGGGGAGAGTTTTTTGTCTAAAACTAAGGAGAAATACTGGTTTAATTCGGTAGCATCAGCCTCAGACATTCTAGAATTTTGCCAGTCGGGTTGTCCTAGTGCTTTGCGGGCGTTAGTGACATCTGAAACCTTGGGCAATCCCCATTTGCTTTTGATGTCTCGACGGTCAATATTTAGGTCAAATTTGTCTTGATTAGATTCAATCTGTTCGGTTATTTCAGTTGTATTCATGGGTTGGCAATCCTTCTTCTTCTAATCGTTTACGAACCGAATAAATGCAGTAATTGGCTTCTTTAATCCAGCTTTCAAGTGTTAATAAACACCAACCTTGAAAGCCAGAAAACTCTCTGAGATATGGTCGATATTGGAACTCTGGACATTCTTCTTGCAGTAACATCAACCGCCTTTTGAATGTGGGTTCGGATATTTTCATTGCCTTCCGAAGTTGGTATCGATACCAAACTTTTTTCGGTCTGCCTGCGACCTCAACTTCTACAGGCTTTCTGGGCGTTGGAGTTGGCATCTCCTGTGAGCTAATTTCTAGGAACTGTGAGCTACTTGGGCTGAAACCCTGATTGTTTCGTGAGCTAATTAAAAGGAACTTATAATTAGCTCACGGATAGAGCAAAAAAAATTAGCCGTTATCCCCATCTGAATTGGGTTGGCAGATTGGTTTATCCTTGTTTTTTCCATCAGCACAGAAACCAAATTCAGGCATCACTTTTTGGAGTGCTTCTTCAATTTGTTCGTCAGTCATGCCTTCTTGGTACACGGTTGGCATGGCATCAATTTCGGCTTGAGTAGGAGGTTGTTTGCACTGGGCGACGGCAGGGGTTGTGGCGACGATGATTGCGATTGCTACACCGATGCCGACAGCAAACGCTTTGCTGAGATTATTCCCCCAATCCATCATCGGTGTGGGTGGCTGCGATTGCTGCTCAATTGCGAACACAGCTTGTGCAAAAGTCGTAGGGAAAATGGTTCGCCCGTTGAATTTTTGCAAGTGCGCGACTACCCGACTGAGAATTTCAGGTGTTGCCGATAATGCGCGGTCAGTGTCCCCCAAGCCGGCTGAGAATTGGTACATTCCCGATGGTGCATATAGGTAAGCGATACCAGCCACCTCTTGAATGGTGTAATTCCCTATAGCAAGGTGAAAGTGAACTTTTGGCGTTAGTCGGCCGCCATGCCCGTTGTCGCGATCGCAATCTGGACAGTCTGTTATCATTTCAATGCTCCTGAGTTTTGGGAGTGCCAATCCTGCCGCCAGATTTCCAGTCGCGACGACAGGATTGGTTTTTGCCTATACGCCAAAAATAAACCCGCCTACTAGGACGGGTAAATGTCACGCTGTCACTTTTTAATATTTGTAGTGTCACGCTGTCATTGCTTTGTAAATCAGAGCAAGGTGCTTCTTAAATTGGTGGTAGGAATCCTTGAGGCGGTCGGTATCAAGGTCTTCTTCCCATTTGCGGTATCGCATCAGGGTTCTCTTGTTCGCTCCCGTTAAGTTGGCGATTTGCTCCCAGGAAAAGTGAGTTTTTTGCTTGAATTCAATAACGGTGAGAGCCATCGGTTCGGAATATAATAGTTTTGACATAAAGTGCTTCCGTTAGTTTGTGTCCACGCTCCCGGTGCTCTAACACGCGGGGGCATTTTAGTCGATAGCGGTCTACTGCAATTGATAGTAGCACTGAAAAGCGATATTTATCAACTTTTAGTTACTATAAATGGAAACCCAAGATGAAATAGTTATGATGCCTTTATCGGAAATTTTATCAATTCGATGGACGGAGGAAAGACGCAAACGGCTCAAGGAACTCAGAAAGGAATATCCTCTGACACTCTCGGAGTTGAACCGAAGGCTTTCACAACAAGGGGTAACAGTGTCGAGGCAGTATTTGTCCAGAATGGAATTAGACCCCGAAGTTAAAGGAATCTCCCCTGAGTTGGCCAAGGGGTTGTGTGGGGTGCTAGAAGTCCCTTTGCCTGAATTGCTTTGTTTAAACTCTCAAAAAATTGTGCAAATAATGTAACTAAAGGTTGTCAGACACCAACCACCTGCCGATAACCCTAAACCCAATTTTGAACGGCAAATGCCTGTCACCAATATTTTTCCTTCCCCCTCCAAAAAAAATGATATAATTGATATATCAATTATTGACAATAGCTATGATTAATGTAGTGTAACGGTTTCACGGTTTTGGCAGCTACTTTGGGGTAGTAGGGGTCGTGGGTTCAAATCCCGCCGCTCCGATGGTCAAAACCTGCTTTTTGGAGCAGGTTTTGGCGTTTTAACAGTCTTTTTACTAATCACTTCATTCTTATACTAAAGAATGGTAGCAATATTTTCAGAATTAGTATAATTTAAGGAATTGCTTGAAGTGGTACATCAAGAAGTGAAAATTTTTCCCAATCTTTTGAGTCAAAATGCCACCATTCTGTAGAGAGTGAGACAAATCCCTCTGCGGCCATCACCCTTTCAAGTAGTTGGCTATTTTTCCTGGATTGAACGCTACCACCTTGATAATCTCTATGAGCTTTTTCAGTAAAATCATCAAATACTGTAGGCATTTCTAATTCTTTACCACTACGATCTACGAGGGTAAGATCGACAGCAGCACCGCGATTATGCCGCGAACCTTTAGCAGGATTAGCAACGTAACGCGAGTCTGGCATAGCTGCCCACATTTGCTTAGTAACTGATAGTGGTCTGTAGCAGTCATAAACTTTCAAACTAAGTCCAATTTTTTGGACATTTTCTTGAACTCGCGACAGCCTTTGAGCAACACTTGCTCTCAAAGCACATCGCGCTACAGAGTACAGTTTTCTCTTTAAGAAATTATTGGTTGTGGCATAGCGAATATCTAGGCGAATGTTAGGATTTACTGTGCGAATGTCAATCATTCTTGCCCAACTAGGAACTTGATAAAGTGCCATACTTTCAGTTGTTTCTGAGGTTGGTGAAGCTTGAGCAGTTATTAATCTAGCTGAATCGGCTGCCCGGATAATTGTCAAGTTTAGCCCCGTTACAGATAACAGCACGACCAGGAATACTATTAAATATTTACCAAAGCTACTCAATTTCATAGTTGGTTATTCGTTGTTAGTTGTTAGCGGGAATTGAAGTTAATAATTAAAAACTAAAAATGAAAGAGTTATTTTCTTTCATTTTTAACTTTTAATTATTTAATGTTTTCTCAGATTCCTAAACGTTGATAAATTTGATCTAAATGTCTCAGTTGATACTGCGGATCGAAGCAATCTTGAATTTCCGTTGCGGTCAAATAAGTGGTAACGTGGCTATTTTGGGCAATTAAATTGTGAAAATCCCCTGAATCTTTGTTCCAGGCTTCGTGAGCACAAGATTGAACAATCTTGTAAGCTTCTTCCCGATTCATTCCTTTTTCTACTAAGGCTAACAGCACCCGCTGGCTAAAGATAACTCCTCCGTAAACGTTCATGTTCCGCTTCATGTTTTCTGGATAAACCAGCAAGTTTTTCACTAAGTCAGTAATTTCCGATAACATGAAGTGAGTTAAGGTCGAAGCTTCCGGCAAAATTATCCGTTCTACGGAACTGTGAGAGATATCCCGTTCGTGCCATAAAG
Source organism: Kamptonema sp. UHCC 0994 (assembly GCF_029167235.1). GTDB lineage: Bacteria > Cyanobacteriota > Cyanobacteriia > Cyanobacteriales > Microcoleaceae > Kamptonema. The sequence continues at coordinate 10,735 of NZ_JARFTR010000041.1, forward strand.
CAACGTTTTCTAAGGCCGCGACGGCATGACCTCTGATAATTCTTGCTAGTCCTGTCAGCCGTTCAGAGCGGATAGGGTTGCGTTTATGAGGCATAGCTGAAGAGCCTTTTTGCCCTTTAGAAAAGTATTCTTCAACTTCCAGAACATCTGTGCGTTGGAGATTACGAATTTCTACGGCAAAACGCTCGATAGATGCAGCTATCAGAGCTAAAGTTTGGACATATTCGGCGTGGCGATCGCGCGAAATTACCTGAGTAGATGCAGTATCAGGTTCTAGTCCCAGATTTTGGCAAGAAATGGCTTCTACCTTGGGGTCAATATTAGCATAAGTTCCGACTGCACCGGATATTTTACCCACAGCAATAGAAGAGCGAACTCGCACCAATCTTTCACGATTACGGCAAACTTCTGCCAACCATCCTGCTAGTTTAAACCCAAAAGTAATCGGTTCAGCGTGAATCCCGTGAGAGCGTCCTACCATCACAGTATCGCGGTGTTTTTGAGCCTGATAGCGAATAGCTTGGCTCAAACATTCTAGGCGTTCGAGCAAGATATCAGCACTGGCAACAAGTTGCAGCGCCAAAGCGGTATCTACGACATCAGAGCTCGTTAAACCTAGGTGAATATAGCGACCGGCATCACCTACATATTCATTCACATTTGTCAAAAATGCGATGACATCGTGACGGACTTCGGCTTCAATTTCTAGGACACGCTTGGGGTCGAAATTAGCCTTAGCTATGATTTCTTCCACTGCATCGGCGGGAATGTAGCCGAGTTCGGCTTGTGCTTCGCAGACTGCGATTTCTACTTGCAGCCAAGTTCTTAGTTTATTGGTATCAGTCCAGATTTCGCCCATTTCGGGCAGAGTGTAGCGATCGATCACGGTTGGGGCTGGAGAATACAACTGTCTTATTGTATGTCTAATGGGCCGACAATTGATATTTACAAATATGTGACACATCGTCCGTAGACTGATAGTCCATAGAGATTCACAATTGGCACATGAATCAATCGAAAAAAAAGATTCTTCGTGCTTTAGGTCATCTCGTAAGGCAACGCAGGACGGCTTTGGGAATTTCGCAAGAAGAACTCGGACTGCGGGCTAACTTAGACCGCACTTATATATCTGGAGTGGAACGCGGAGTAAGAAATCCTTCCCTTACTGCACTTACAAGTCTTGCTAAGGGTCTAGACCTAACCGTTTCTAATCTTCTTAATAATTTAGAAATAGTGGTCGAAAATATAGAATGAGCAATCAAGATTTAGCAAAAACAATTAAAGCTCAATTAAAACAAGACTCAATTCAATTCAAAGTTTTAAATCTCCTCTCAGACCAACAATGGCACTGTCGGGAGTGCGAAGGAAAACAGATAGCATCAGGTCAATATGCTGGTGGTGGCGGGATTCAGGGATTGCAGCGCGGAACCAGGAAGCGCCCAGGTCTGGTTATTGAAATCGATTTCCAATGGAACGCTGGGGAGACAATGAACCACCGCACCTGACCTCTATGAGTGAATCTGAAATAAAGAAAAAGTTTCAGTTGTTAAAGAAGGATGCCTCTGGCAATCACAACCTTCTAAAATCTAGAAGTTGCGAATGCTGTATCAAAACACAAAAAAGAGGCACACCTTTCGGGATCGAGTTTTGGTATGAGGGAGGCGAAGAATGGTCTTCTATACATCAGCGGGGTGCTGAAGCTGAGGAAGGCTGCGCTGGATGTGGCTGGTATGATTTTGAAGCATGGCGCGATGCTCTCAATCAAAAACTAGCTGAGTCTGCTCAGGACGTTTAATAGTAACTAAGCTAGGCTTATTAAGTGCAATATCAGTCAAGTATGGAATAAGTGCATAGCCAATACACTCTGCTAAGCGCGGTGGCACTGCATTTCCAATTTGCCACATGGCCTTTTTCATAGAACCTTCAAAAATAAATGAATCGGGGAACGTTTGTAATCTAGCCATTTCACGAGCTGAAATGACACGATTAAGATAGGGATGGATATGAGTTCCACCGTGATTTTCTTTAACAGTCATACTAGGTTTACCAGGATATTGACGTTTGAAAGCATCTGCGTAGGTTTCGTACAAAGAACCGCCTGGTGGAACCTTAGCAAGTCTTTCCATATATTTAACAGAATGGCGAGTCCATTCATGGTTAATTTCAGGTATAGAAGTGTATTCTGGAAGGTCAGAAATTGCTGACTCAATCGCTTGATATTGGTCAGGTAAAAGTTGGGGTTTTGGATATGGGTTGTGCATCCCGAACCTATTGGCAATAAAAATAGCTCTTGGCCGGATTTGCGGTACTCCATAAGCGGCTGATTCAAGAATTGCTACGGAAACATGAGGATAACCAATTTCATCAAAAGCCTCGCAAATTGCTTTCTTAACAGCACCTTTCTGTATTGTCAAAATTCCTGGGACATTTTCCATAACAACATACCAAGGATGTATTTCAGAGACAGCGCGGACAAACTCTCTGAATAGACGATTCCGAGGATCATTGGGGTCACGTTTGCCCGCAACGGAGAAACCTTGACATGGTGGCCCACCCACAACAAGATGGACTTCGGGGGAATTGATTTGAGTTAACCATTGTTGGGGAGAAAAGCTTTTTATATCCCCACAAAAGTGATGGCACTTAGGAAAGTTTTTTTGATGAGTCGCAGAAGCGATGGGATTAGCTTCAACACTTGCTACTGGTTGAAAACCCGCTTGTACTAAACCTTGTGTCATTCCTCCTGCACCGCAGAAAAGATCGACAAAGGTATAGCTTGATGCAGGCAATAACGGCGATTTGACATCAATGAATATCTTGTATGGATCGCTGTCATCTGTTTCTAGTTGACGTTGAATGCGTTCATAACGTCCTAATTTTACTTGTTTTTGCCTTGGGGCTGAAATTGGATTTTTGTCACTAGAAAACAAAGACAATTGTATTGCTTCCATCTTACATTTTATTATTACTGCATCCTATCTATTGTACGATACTGAATCGCCTCCGCAACATGATTACTTTTCAAACTTTCATCACCTGCTAAATCAGCAATAGTCCTAGCCACTTTCAAAATGCGATCGCTGGCCCTCGCCGACAATCCTAACTTCCGAATTGCCCCTTCTAATAAATTCCGAGAAGCATCATCTAACTGACACCATTTATTAATGTGACGGCTTTGCATTTCCGCATTACAACGCAAATTAGATTCTAACTTAAACCTTTCCCATGCTCGCGCTCTCGCTTCCTGCACCCTCACCCGTACTGGTTCCGACTCCTCACCCGTAGATTGTCTCGTAATTTCCTCTGGTTTCAAGCGATTAACAGCTACTTGCAAATCAATTCTATCCATCAAAGGCCCAGAAAGTTTTCCCCAGTATTGCTCTCTTTTTTGCGGCGAACAAGTACACTGTTGAATAGCATCACCATAATAACCGCAAGCGCAAGGATTGGTACTGGAAACCAAAGTAAATTGTGCGGGAAACATAACAGATTGCCTTGTCCGTGAAATCGTTACTTGACCATCTTCTAGCGGTTGTCGTAAAAATTCTAAAACATCACGTTTGAATTCTGTCAATTCATCCAAAAAAAGCACACCCCGGTGGGCTAAAGATATTTCCCCCGGACGCGGAAAACTCCCACCACCGACAAGAGAAGGGCCAGAAGCAGAATGATGAGGACTGCGAAAAGGACGATCGCTAATTAGCCTTCCTCTATCCTTAAGCAACCCCGCTACAGAATGAATTTGAGTTACTTCTAAAGCTTCATCAAAAGTCAGCGGCGGCAAGATTCCAGGTAAACGTCTTGCTAACATTGTTTTCCCGCTACCGGGAGGGCCAACAAAAATTAAATTATGCCCACCAGCAGCCGCAATTTCTAAGGCACGACGAGCATGAGCTTGTCCTTTTACATCCTTTAAATCTAAAGTATTAAAGTGTGTAGTAGCCAATTCTTTTCTAGCATCTACTTCTACTGGTGAGTAGCATTGTGGATTATTTAAAAAATCTGTAACGGCAAATATATTCTCAAAACCATAAACAAATAAACCTTGGATTAATGCTGCTTCCTGTGCATTAGCAGACGGCAAAATTAACCCCACAATACCCATTTTTTTTGCCGCAGCAGCAATGGGCAAAACTCCCGAAACAGGGCGCAAACTACCGTCTAGAGAAAGTTCTCCTAAAAATAAATAATCTCCTAGTAAATCCCCATTAACTTGTTCCGAAGCTGCTAGAATTCCTACAGCAATAGACAGATCAAAACTTGGCCCTTCCTTTCGCAAATCCGCAGGGGTTAAATTAATCACAATACTCCGCATAGGAAAGGCATAGCCAGAATTTTTAAGAGTTGCTTTTACCCTTTCTTTGGCTTCTTGCACAGCCGTATCAGGTAATCCAACCACCACAATTTTAGGCAGTCCTCCCGATACATCAACCTCAACACCCACCTTTACAGCGTCGATTCCAACAATAGATGCACTCCAAACCCTAGCTAACATTATTCTCAATCCTTCTACGTCTGTCTTTTGTCACTTTGTATTATGTCGCAATTTTGTTCACCATAACGCCGCCCTCTGGTCAGTTCCCTTACCGCCCAGAGGGCGGCGCTACAAATAAACTTGCCTAAATTATATTATGATTAACAACGGAAACTAAAAATTGAAAATGAGGAAATAACTTTACCTTCTTCATTTTCTCCTACATAACTAAAGCCTTCTTTCTTCAAACTATGACAACTCAAGATACCCTTTTCAGCAAGATTATCCGCAGGGAAATTCCCGCAGACATCGTTTATGAGGATGATTTGGCCCTTGCTTTCAAAGATATTCACCCACAAGCGCCTGTCCATATCCTTGTGATTCCCAAAAAGCCTATTCCCAAACTAGCCGATGCTGAGTCCCAAGACCATGCCCTGATGGGTCACTTATTGCTGACTGTCAAGCGGGTTGCAGAAGCAGCGGGACTCAGCAACGGCTACCGTGTTGTCATCAATACTGGTGCTGACGGCGGCCAGACTGTAGACCACCTGCATCTTCATATTCTTGGGGGTCGTCAGATGGCATGGCCTCCGGGTTGAAACTTCATAAGTTAATCTAATGAGTTTCACAAGAAAATTTAATGTTAAAGGGGGTTTACAAACCGAAATAAAAGCGTTAATCTTATTTACATGGCGGAACACAAAACCGCCCCGAACCTTGAAAAATACATAAAGCAATCATAAGCACATGACAACTACCTTACAACAGCGCGAAAGCGCTAACGTCTGGGAGCGCTTCTGCGA
>NZ_JARFTR010000141.1 GCF_029167235.1 Kamptonema sp. UHCC 0994
TTAATAACAAGATTAAGTTGATTATTAGACAAAGCTATGGCTTTAAGACCTTTGATTATTTACGAGAAAAGTTATTAGCTTGCTTATTTAAATAAGCCGTGCTTATCACCACAGGTACGGGAGAGCCAAAATGGAATAGAGCACTCGCAACCTATAGGGGTCAGGTGCGAGCGCTCTTCACTTTTTTAATTGAAAATTTTTCGTTTTTATAGCGATCGCCCACATCCTCTCTTACCCCTTAATAGTCTCTGCTGTTTGACCTTTACCTTTACCTTGAAGTCTAGCCAGACGTTGCTCTCGCAGACCAGTTTCTACCATCGCAATTAATTCATCAAGCTGGAGTGTGAGCAAGTCGATTTGTTGGTTAACTTCGCGCCACCTAGCGACACTTTGCGCTCTTGTTTGGGGGTCGGGTATTTGGAGTTGTTGATTCATGGCAGATTCCAATTTTGTTTGGTTTCAGAAATGCTTGCCTCTACTGCGATCGCACTTGGGTAATTAGGCGCGATCGCCATTACAAAATGGTGGCTTTCCAGACACTATGCGATCGCATAGCCAGTATGTTCTCGGACTTGGGGAGGATGAAACGCTAGGACAATGCAATCTTTAGGTACTCCAGCAGCGACAAGTTCATCAGTAATGCCATCTTCAATCCCATCATAGTGAATCCAGATTTTGTCATTGCGAATTTCGGCATGAACGACACAGCCATGAACTCGTCGGTCATTTTCCCACCCTTCATGTACCAGCATAAAGTGGTTGCGATCGCGGCTGACAATCATATATGTAATCACATCACCATAACGGTAAGGAAGATCGGCATAATATTGAAGAATTTTCTCCAGAATCTCACGCCATTCGTCTAGGGGTTGATTTACAGTTTCCATTGGATGATTTCCTCACTTATGAAGTCAAAAACTATCATGCGGAAGTCAGGCTCTTCTAACAAAAGTTGTCCCGCTTCCTCTTGGAATAAAGTCTCAAAGGTGTTGCGACTAACAGCTAGATAAAGACGACGATCTGGCTCTCTTTTTTGGAGCGCTCTAGCATACAAAAAGAATTGTCCCCAGGCATTTTCGAGATCGTTGATGGGAGAAGGACTAAGAAAGCTTTTGATTTCGACAGCGATTTTTTCAGAATCTCGTTCAGCAGCAATCAGTTTTTCAGCCCCCAGATCGACAAAGGCGGATCGTCTCCCTATCTTGAGGATGAGCGGATCATCAGTAATTGTCCAACCGTCTTTGATGAGGGCGGTGCGGACATTATCATGGTAGAGGTCTTTGGCGGGCATGAAGTTTGTCCTGTTTAGGCTCCATCTGTGTCTATTCTATATTGCGAAATCTCCGACCTCTGGCTTATGGACAACTTTTTCTGATAGCACTAGGGAGATCGATACTTGAACAAAGAGCGCGATCGCCACTTTTTCATTGAACTTGCTCAACCATTTGTCGCTCTTGTGGGCTCATGGTACAATGACTGGAGAAAAGTAATTCTTCTTTAGTAACCGACGTTCTTCTTAGAGTATCTAAAGGAACTAAAAACTCACCTTTTTGAACTTGGATTTTCAGTGCATCAATTACAAATCTTACATCCAAAAAACTGGCATCTTCATAATCATTATCTTCATAACGTTTGATTTTTTCTTCCGTCAGTCCAGCTAAATCTGCCAATTCTTTTTGGCTTAGCTTAGCGGCCATGCGAGCTTTTATCAAGATTTGAGGTAAATAATGAATATCATCTAGTATTAGCACTATTGGAGTGTGGCGATCGTGAGATGTAAGCCTCTCATATTCAGCAATTTCTGCTTGTAAAGCCATCTGGTGAGATTGTTTGACATCGCAAGAAAGTTGCCACCCTTCGGGATCTTTTTTCTTCAGTTCCTCATCTTGTTCTAACGCCCTAATAGAATATGCAAATTTTTGGGCGCATTCTTGACTATATTCATACTCTTTTTCATTTTTAATCATGGGTTCCACCTCCCTAAATCAATGGCAATAATGCCTTTTCTATTTTGCTTTCTATCCCGCCCAAATAACTCAAATGTCCGGCTATTGAGCGTACCATATTGCGTAGGCTCACATCAGCGTTCGACCGCTCAACTGAACGCGAGGCGAACGTCTGAGCGTCTCCGCTCTAAGCCGTAGGACTTCGGCGCGATCGCAGTGGAACGTTAACGCTCGCGGGTTGCCTGCCAAACATCTCATCCCGAAGTCCGCTGACCTCGCTACCGTTCGCCTAGTCAACTAAACCAGCACGAAGGGCTCTAACAGCAGCTTGAGTGCGATCGTCGCAAAACAGCTTATTAAGGATGTTACGCACATGAGTTTTCACAGTACCGAGGGAAATGTATAGCTGCTTGCAGATTTCCTCATTGCTACAACCTTCTACAATCAACTCTATAACCTCTTTTTCTCGTTCTGTTAAAGGGTTCGCCATTAACAACTGACTGTACTCTGGCTCGACTCCATTGATTGACACAGTGGAAATAGTTGCTGAGTTAACAGCTTCCTTGAAAGGGTTATTCATGCGAGCCAAAACGATTCTAGCAATTGAAGAATCGATCCAGTTTTCGCCAGCGTTTGTCTCAATAACAGCTTCCACTAACTTTTCAAAACTGACATCTTTCATGCAGTAAGAGTCGGCTCCGGCTGCAAAAGCTGCCAGCACTGATTCCTCGTTATCCTGCATCGTTAAAATCAACACTTTCGGTTGGTTATCGACGCTTGGAGTTTGGGCAGTTTGTACGTATTCTTTGAACCTTTTTGTCAGTTCAATCCCATCTACTAACCCCGGTAGTCCGATATCAACGATCGCTACATCAGGCCGGGTTTTCTCCAGTAAAGTTATCCCTTGCAGGCCATTCGCCGCCTCTCCGATAAATTCGAGTTCTTCGCAGTCTTCTAAAGCTGCTTTGATTCCAGCCCTTGTCAGGTGATGGTCTTCAATTAAGGCAACACTAATTTTATTCATGGTTGGTTTAAAAAAAGGACAATTGTACTTAATCTGTATCCAAACAAGACTTTTAGAGCGAGATGGGGAGCCGTACAGTAAATGTGCTGCCTTGACCCACCATTGATGTCACGTTAATACTGCCAGAGTGGGCTTCTACAATCCGGCTTGACAAGTGCAGCCCCAAACCGCAGCCTGTTCTAGCATGGTTTCCCGTGCGGAATCGTTCAAACAGCGAAGCTTGTTCTGAGGCTCTGATGCCGGGGCCGGTGTCTTCTACACTAATGCTTACCGACTTAGCATCTGAACGGACAATGATTTTGACACAACCCAAATCGGTGAATTTAATGGCATTTCCGAGTAAGTTGGTGATGACTCGGCGGAGTTCCAGGCGATCGCCCTCAATCCGCAACGGTTGTGGGTCAGGCTCCTCGAAAGTTAGGACAAGTCCTTTATCAATAGCCACAGCCTCCAGTTCCTTGACGACTTCTTTGACCAGTTTTTTGAGGTCAAAGGGGGCGATCGCGAGGCTCTTGCAACCAGATTCAAATCGGTGAACTTCCAGTAAAGTATTGACTAACGAAAGCAAATTTTCGTTACTGTTGCTGATGGTGGCGATCGCCTCTATCGCTTTTTGGGGCAGTTCGCCGAATTTCCCTCGTTGAAGTAGGTTCAACATTCTATCAGCGCCCACTAGGGGAATCCGTAAGTCGTGGGTAAGACGAGCCACAAAATCCTCTCGTGCCTTTGTCATTTCCAGCATTGCATCTATGCTATGTTTGAGTCGCAGGAGGCTGCGGACGCGAGCCAATAATTCATTTACCTGGATGGGCTTGCAAACGAAATCATCAGCCCCCAAGTCGAGTCCATCTGCAATAGTCGTTGAGTTGTCAGCCGCAATTAACAGGATGGGGATAAAGGGAAGTTGAGGATTTGAGCGAATTCTGTAAGTCACTTCGTAACCGTCTACTTCTGGCATCATTACATCCAACAGGAGTAAATCTGGTGGCGACTTCTCAACTTGAGCTAAAGCCTCAAGTCCGCTTGATCTTGTGGTGACGCAGTAGCCTTCTTCTGAGAGGATTGCCTGCATAATAAATAAGTTGTCGGCTGCATCGTCAACGGCCAAGATTTTACTGGGTTTATCTCTCATTGTCCTGACTTCCTTTCACCCCTCCATCCAAAACTTACGAATGAGTCCATATCTTCTAAATCAGCCTTTTGACGGATAAAACTTAAAAATTGTCGATAATCTTGAACCTGCTTCGATTCTTCCAATTTTCGCTGCTTTCTGATTCGTAGCAAGTAGTCTTTGAGGCGAACGTACCGCCATCCTACTTGAATCCCCAACTCGTAGATTTGAGTGGCTTTAGGATTCGCGATTACTTTGAGTAAGGTTTGTGCGACGCTTGGCGAGTCGAAGTCAGAAATTGTTCTCCTGCTTTCTTTTCCATCGGTGTAACCTTTCCAAAACGCTTGACTGCTGGTTGAAGTATTGTGGATGGAAGTCTTGTACTCTTGCAGTATTGATTCCAGCCACTCTAAGTCTTGTTTTCTGTCGTTCGAGAGCGAATCGTTTGGCTGATACTTGTTCCAGGCTCGGGTAAAAGCGTTGAGAGACTTTTGAAAATTGGTCAAAAAATAGCCGGACAGGGTTTGATAGTTTGCTGGCAGTGAAAGTTGGCTGCGGTTTGAGAGAGTGTTAGTTTGTACCATATTTATCAACCTTCGCAAGACTTGGTTGGAGTTGGTATTTTTCGGGTTCAGTTCTAAGTGTTAATCTATCAACTACTAAGCTTGAGCTAGCTCTACCTAAAAGCTGATTTTTCCTTCACTGCTGCCAAGCTAATTTCTGATTTAAGGCAGAAGCTAGAATGCGGAGCTTTAATTCAGAATAAGTGTCAAGCGCTTCTGCCTTTGAATAGAATTATCACTTTTTTTGGCTGAACTTTTTATCTCAATTCGGGTTGTAGCCATTAGCTGGAATGTGGCATCGCTAAATTTTTCCTAATCTGCTAAGAGGGATTCTAGCTCTGTGAGAATTTTTTGGAGGCGCTTCTGCTTCTTTGGATCGCTCCAAACTTTTGACTTGTTCGCTTTTGTTAAAGCTCCCTTGATTTGGGTTTTCAGATTTTCGTCTGGTTTTTCTGCCGAAGTATCTGTCTTTAAATCTGCGATGCGTTCTTTAATTTGAGTTAAAGATAAACTTTCAGCGATCGCAGATTCCAGAAGCATTTTTCTGGCTGGCTCGTCTTTAACTTTGGCGATCGCTCGCGCCTTAGTGTACTCGATCTGACCCTGGCGCAGAGCTTCTTGAATGTCTGCTGGCAGCTTCAGCAATCCCAGTCTGTTGCTGACGAAAGACTCCCATGACATCCGCCCCAATTCGCTAAAAACCTTTACAACTATTTGCATTTCAGGATGAATGATAACGTTATCATTCATTCTCTGCACGTCATTTTGCATCCGGTAGAGCAGGTGTACCACCTCTTCTAGATCGTACTCAAGATGATGGGAGAGCAGTTGCAAAATCCCCTCTGTTTCTTCGACTGGGTTGAGGTCTTCCCGCTGGAGGTTCTCAACTAAGGCGACGCGCAAAGCTTGTTGTTCTGTCAAATCCCGAACGATAACAGGAACTTCTGTTAATCCTAATTCTTTAGCAGCCCGATAGCGTCTTTCCCCTGCTACTAGCTCGTATTTTTCCTCTCCCAAAGGACGAACTAATAAAGGTTGGAGAATTCCGTCAGTTTTTACTGACTCAACCAAAGCCTGCATTGCTTGGGAGTCGAAATATCGCCGGGGTTGAGAGGAGGCAATCTGGATGGACTCAACCGATAGAAGTCTCTCTGTTGGTTCTACCACTTCATCATCTCCAAATAAAACGCTCAAATTTGCCTTGCCTTTATAGGGTTGGTCATTCTTACTTGACATTGAGTTTCTCCATCTTGGCAGCTAGCTGGTCTAATATTTTGACGACGGGATTTTTAGGTTCGTAAACAGCAAGCGGGACTTGTTTCTCCGAAGCATCCGCAAAAGCAGTTATGCGGGGAATGGGGGTGTAAACGGGGGCGACGGTCGCAAACTGCTCGTTTATGGCTTTGAGAGTCCGCTTGTCCTGAGAGTTGGCAGCCGCGTAGCGTGAGGGAACAAAACCAGCTACCTGCAAAGAACGGTTGCCCTTCTTCTTGATTCTGGCTACTGTTTGTAACAACAGGTTGGTACCCTCAAAGGCTTTGTAGTGAGTCTCAACGGGGACTAAGACGTGAGTAGCGGCGATCAGGCTGATGTAGCTGAGCAACCCTAAACTGGGAGGGCAATCTATGAGGATGAATTCATAGTTGTCTTGAATGGGGGCGATCGCATCTTTGAGACGAATTTCCCGAAAATCCATGTTAACTAATTGAATTTCAGCGGCGCTGAGGTTGATGTTGGTAGGAGCCAAATCCATGCCGTGAATACCCGTGTGGATGGGCAGAGGCTCTTCATTGACAATGGCATCAAACACAGTTTTATCCAAGTTCTGAGAGTCAACGCCCATGAAGAGCGTCAGGGAACCTTGAGGATCGATATCGATGAGCAGAACTTTGCGACCGCGCTTAGATAATTGGTAGCCAAGATTGAGCGTGATTGTGGTTTTTCCGACACCGCCGGCTTGGTTGAATAGGGAGATGATCTTGGTCATAACTTGTGCTCCTGTAGCGTGCCGCCATAGTTTCCATGCTGCGTGCAAGAGGAGGTGGCGGTTAAAAATGTAAGCATAGTTCTATTCTTTTTGAAGTCTGGGGATATCTGCACTTTTTGCAGAAACTCTATCCTTTGACCGTTTTGTAGAAAAACTTATAGTTATAGTCTCATGTTAAGGTGATATTTTTTAAGGCGCATTCGGGATTTTTTTATTTTTTTCAGGCAACAGTGACAATGCCGTTGCTATAAAAAACAACGGCTATTGCGTAAGTCCTGGCTTAATTGTTCGCTTGAGAGCCTAATTTTCTGCCTGTTCTGTAAATACTCCTAAGCTCGCTTTTTGATGGGCTTGTAGGGATAAGGATAGTTGATTGTTAGTTTGATGGAGCCAGGAAGTACCTCTGGTTGATTAACAATGCAGTAAATGAGATATCCCGCCCGTTCCACTTCTGTCCAAGCGAGAGGCGAGAATTGGGCCGACTCACAAATTGCACGTTTAACCAGTCCCGGTCGGCTACGGTTCTCAAATAAAGCTTGTACGAACTGGGTGGGATTGGCTATGGCAGGAGACAAAAGCTTGGAGAATTTTCTAGGATGAACAGTCCGAAGATAATTGAGAGTAGCTTGTCCATTGAGTGCTTCAATTAAAGATGGGGAAATTTGCAAGTGCTGGAGCAGCAAGTTAATATCTTCGTCAGTATTGCTTACTGCCCATAAATTATTCTCGATCCATCCCCAAACTATCTGCTCAACCTCTTTAATTGTAGCTACAAGAAAGCGATTGCCTTTGTATGTAAATCCTGATACGTGAGGTAGTTGGGGAAGAGACCAATCGGCAAGGGCGCGATCGCTATCCAGTAGCAATAGGATGGATGCTAGTATGTGTCTCCTGCTATGCCGCAGGGGATCTGCGGGTATAGGCTGTCGAGAACTCTGTTGATGGTTAAATTGCATGGGAACGGCGTTCTCCGATTAACAGTAAAAGTTACTGATTTAAGCTAAAAGCTAAAGGCTGTAAACTCAATCCGCCGTCCTTCCTAATTTCCCACCTCAAAAGTCATCGGTAAAATTACTCTGGCGGACTATTGAAACGCGATTCAGATGCAGAAACTATAGTCCGATTGGTTGTTGTTTGTTCTAATTCCAGCTAGCTATAGCAATAGGCGTTTGTTCGACTACTTTTTGATACAACAAGTACCGCTTTAATGTGCTGTGCCTTGAGAACTAAAGTTAGTTACAACTGAAGGTGTACTGAGAATGACAAGAGTGCATGATAGGTTGATTGCTAAAAGATAGACGCACTTTTAGGTGGTGGCTGGCTTATGTTTTTAGGCACGATGCAGAGATTTTCTCCTGAGTATATTTTGAGGCTTAAACAAATAGGGTTAGCTTTTTTTGAGAAGATAGCAACTGACCGAGCAATAGCTGGAGAAACCCAAGATTTTTATCAGGGATTGCTGGCGGGATTGGATGGGGCAGTTAAGTTAATAGATGAAGAAGGCGGGGTACAAACACTTAGGCTTTTAGAAGCTAAAATAGCAACTTTTATTAATGAAGATGACTTACCTCAACAACCTCTAAGTGCGAGTTCAGTAGAAGGTGACTGTAAGCTATCCATTTCTAGGTTGCCTGTTAAATCCATTTCTCAACTTAGACAAATTGGAAGAGAAACCGATTACGAATCGGCTATAGAAAATTGTATCTGCATTGGCGAGACTCAAGATTTCTATCACGGTTGCCTCGCTGCTATTGATTTTGCCCTGTCCTTGGCTGGGGAGAAATATGCCTATGCTCAAATCAGTCTGGTAAAAACTAACGCCGCCAATTTCATCGAATTAAACAAAGATTGGGAGCGCCGAGTTCTTGAGCTTAAAGGATTATCATCCTTAAAGAGGCAAGATGGGCAACCAAAACAAAATTTGCTGGTTTGGCTGTCGCAAGTGGATGGTGACAATCAAGTTGGGACGTTGGTTAGTGAAGGAGAGGAGGATGAAGCTGATTCGCGATCGACAGAAGCGGGGGCTTTAGCTGAAATACAGGAGCAAGATTTAAAGAGCGATCGCTCTGATTCTAGCGAACTAATCGTACCTCTGGGTTTAAGCAATTTGGCTCTTTTGAAATCTCAGGAAAGTGAAGAGGGAGTCCGAGAACAGTTTACAGAAGAGGTAGTAAAGGTGGAAGAAGAGCGCTTATAGCGAGAGAATTTACTATCTAGGGCTTTATTAGATGGCTATCAACAGTTGAAGCTGGGGAAATGCAAGGTTATAGAAGATTGGACAGCATTTTTGGAGGAGGGTGAAGCAATTAGGGTGATTTCAGATCGAGACAGCCATATCGTGCTGCGGATTACTTTAGAGGGTGAAGTGCAAAGTGCTTTATCTTATGGCGATGCAAAGGTTTTGGGTGCAATTGTAAAAGAAAATTCTGAGGATTTGGGTAACTGGTTAAAGCCGATAATTCCGAACCCGCCAGCGGGCGATTTGAATGCTGATTCAGTACCGCCAGCAGCCACAATGGATATTCAGCAGGTAAAAATGGCTTTTGCTATTCTGCCAACTGCTCAAAGAGCTTTTGAGTATTTCCTCAATTATGCACGCGATCGCGTGGAAGAGACTGATGAGTACACTCGCGTTCGGGTAGGAGATTTGTACGATCTGATCGTGGAAGAGTCGGAGGGGGTTTCGGTGTCTTCTCTGACTGTTTTTGCGCAAGGAGAGTTAATCAAAGTTCGTGGAGAAGATTTGGTTTTAGCTCAGGGTATTTCCTCTGAAGATATTGATTTTTGGGCAGTGGTGGCAGAGGAGCTAGATCGGATAGAGGCTAGAAGTAGGGATTGGGAGCTAGCGGAACCAGATAGTGCAAGTGGTTTTCAGCGATGAATCGCTGGAAATATAATTTTTCAGGAACAGGGTTCAAAAATTTAACTAAAGATACCCTTATCTAACTGGCGAGAGTTACTTTTTTTTAGATATCATCATTTTTACTTATCTGTTTACTAACCAACCTCTCATTGCTTGATTAAGGTCTTCTATCTCAGAATGCGCATCAAAATTGGGAACAGCGATTGTGATTGGTCCTGTAAATGCTATTTCAAGAACTTTAGCAAAGGCAAAAGATAATGTTGCCGGAATAGGGAGGCGTTTTCTCATTGTCATTTCTTCCTTGGCGAAGTTGAGTAGAGTACGATAAAACTTTAGAAGTACTATATCTCCACTTTTCAAAGTAGGTTCAGCCAGCAAGTCATCCAAAACAAATTGGATTGAGACATACCGCTGTCGCGGTTCGAGGTCAGGCTCGATACTACTATCTTGTGCAAATTGGCAACCAGGAGCTAACTGTTTAGCAATTGCTAAGATGTTGGCATGAGAGTTTCCTAATTTTTGGCGACCGTAGCCATTAGTTTTATTCGGGTGCATAGGGCCTGAGGTGATGAGCCGACAAAAGTATCCTATTGCATGAATTAACTTTTGATTGCAGACCCCTTTGAAGAAATCACTTGAATAAGCTTCTCCCTCAAACCATTCTTGGTAAGTTGTTATAATTTGGTCACGGTGCGATACAGGTACTTCCTTATAAAGGAACTGAAGGAGAAAGGTCAGGGAAGCTGTGAAGCTAAAAGCTTGATGCAACCCTACAGTTCTGATTTCTTGTTCTTCTTCCATTTTTGAATCCTTTTTGATTGGTGTCAAATTGCCTAAGTCTAGTTCTGCTATCGTTTTTGCGTAAAGACCGGTACACTTCCGTTGGTCGGTTTCCCATCTCGCCACCGTCACCGCATCTACACACAGGCGTTCGGCAAACTGTGTTTGGGTTTTGCCCAGAGCGCGACGAATGCGCCTAATTTCTTCTGCTGAGAGATGATATTTGGACACAAAATTTTGTTAACCATTGGTACTTATAATAGCTTATTATATAACCATTGGTTAAGTCAAGAGGTTCTGGTAAACTCACAGGCAGCTTAATTCTTAATATCGTTCTGTCTTACCAAATACTCCTAACTCTAAATTTGTTTAAGTCCCGTTAACTATTGCCAGGAGTGGGTAGAGTCTATGATATGTTTGGTTCGCAATAAAAAGTTGTTTTATCAGAGGGGACTGAGAGTCATAGAGCTTATCCAGCAACCGATACGGCCTCGTTGTCGCCCCCTGAAGTTTCTAAGAAACTACGGTCAGTAATTTTATGACCATTAACCTTGGGCTTGTTGGGTAAAACTTGAAAGTTCCCAGTTTCGGCTTGTCGCTGTCTTCCAGATGCTGATCGTGTTGCAACTGAGGTTGAACACTATACTCGCTTCACTAATTTTTAATCCATCAGCTTGATGGCTTGAATAACGGCATGACGTAGGTCGTAGCTGTAGGGTTTGGGCATTTTGCGTGCGATCGCATGGATAGGGACTACTTCTAGTCTACGTCTTAACCGCCTTGGCGGTTGCTATAAAGAACTGCACCAACTGGAATGCGTCATGCGATGCTTCGCTCCATCGTACCCAAGGCTACCCTGTACACTAACAGGCTTGCTCCTGGCTTCGATATCGACTCATGCGAGCGATCGCACAGTTCTATAAAAGTCCAAACTGCCCCATCAAACTTTCTCGCCTTGGCTGTTGTCGTGTGCGATCGTGCCAGTCCTGCCTTCTAACAATTCCCATCGCAGTCTTGCAAAAACCATAAAAACCATAAATTGGTCAATTTCGTGCTCTTGTACGTACATTTGACATGGCTTGCTATGCGACTAACGTACTAACTACGAGGATTGAAGAGGATTTAGAAGGGTCTAAAATACAAAAAATCGTGCCAAAAGCAACAATTCTTTACAAAAATGATAAGTATTTATACTGATTGTGACCGAAAAAGTAGGAATTATGAGGTGTAATGAGTAATAACTATGCTGTTTTCTCCTCTTTTTTCCTCCTTTTTTAGCCCCCTAAAATTCACATCTAGGTCGAATATAGCTCTAACAAAATAAAATGCTCTCAATCCAAGGGTGGGCGGGTGGCAGGCAATAAGCTTCCCCACTCCTAAAATGAGGAGTAGGGAAGCTGCCCTTAACGGGCAATTTTTGATATTCTTAGTTACTCAAGCGACTCAATCCAAATCATCAATGTCGTCGTCAGCAACATCCACTTCTTCATGCACACTTTGCGAGCTTGAAGCGACTCCGCTGCTCTGACGGGCGAGCCGTTGATTGCGAATGCCCCGATGCTTGGCGCGGCGATCGCGGATTGCATCCATATCGGTCAATCCGTATAAAATGCGACCAGCACGCATCAATTCCTTTAAAGGTGTCTCGCTGTAGTCAGCGCGAAATTGGGCATTATGTGTCTCCCAATCAAATTGGCCACCGTTAAAGCGAGCAACACTTGCCAGTTCTCGACCTGATTCTTCCCTCAAAACTTCTAGTACCATTAGGCGAAGTTTATCGTTGTAACTAATGCACTTGTCGAGCGCTTTTATCTGAGTCTTATGAGCTTTAGCGGTATTGGCTGCATTAGTCTTTTGAACTTTTTCAGTAACTCTCATTTCTCAAATTTCCTGAATTCAAGTTTGTTCATATACACAGCAGCAATCGCTGCCTCTTTAAGTTCAATTATTGGGCTTAACTTTTCTCAAAAGCATTAATTGCTGTGTTTAAAATTAATTAAATTGAAATAAATTAAAAGTTTAAATATTCGTATTAAAGTCGAACATCGTTTAAAATATTAACAATATGAAGAAAATAAAAACTCTACTCTACCGTTTTTTGGGAGAGCAGAGTTTTACATATTTGACAATAGCGATGGTGAAGAAAGCTGTAAAATTTGAGCGATGGTGAAAGATTACTCTAAATCTTCATCTTCGTCCTCATCTTCATCAGCATCATCTTCTTCATCTTCTTCCTCGGTATCGAAATCATCTTCGCTGTCTTCGTCCAAGTCTTTTTCTGATTCATCTGTTTCCTCATCTTCATCAGCATCAAGTTCATCTTCCAAGTCATCCACATCATCATCTTCATCATCCGATTCATCCTGCTTGTTATAGCTGTTGCGCTTAGCAAGCGATTCTTGATTGAATTTGACGAGACCTTTAATTGCTTCTTGCGGGTCAATCTCGAAAACGTCGTACAGTTTGGCCATCACAAGAGCAATGACTTCGATATCGTGGCGCAGTGCATCAGGTTGACCGAATAAAGCTGGAAACACTTCATTATTCCACCGCTGCCAGTTCATCGTTTTGCCACGTTTTTTCAACTGGGCAGCAATATCCAAACCAAGTTTTTCTTTGGTAGCGTGACCCACCTTAGTTTGGAGGCGTTTTTCGCGCAGTTGAATTTTGACTCCAAACTTTTTCAGAATGGTAGTTCGCACGCGGCCTAGAAGTGCGTCGGCTTGCTCTTCTACTGTTGCCACTGGGCGACGGCTAACCTGTGATTGGGTAGCTGTCGCTGGACTTTTTAACTTAGCAGCATGGTTGTTGAGCGTTGCCGAAGTACCACCATTGCTTTTGCCATTCAAAGTCCCCGCTCCGTTGGATGAGCGAGAGTTATGGTTTTTAGCTGTTGTTGTAGCCATGAAGTTTGATTTTATTAAACTAATTCACGGCTAACAGCGCCGTTAGGCGCTCTCAAATTACACTATTTTTATAATAGTTTTTAATCATATTTACTGCTATTAAAATCATAAATTGATATAGGTAATTATTTGCAATCAGCCGAAATAAATAATTATACAGATTCAGTAAATCAAGTAAATAATTCATAAGAATTAAGGCGAGGTTTGACTAATGTAGAACTATTGGCTGATGGCAACGCTCGACCGTAGCCTATTAATGAGAAGAGAACAGTTGAATATTTCTTATCGTTGAATTTATGCGTATCCTCAATGACTGGCTCAGTTTGGCACAAACAGGCATTAAGATTGTCGGACTGGAGTATTACACGGCTGACCGGATTGGAGTGTTAGCACAGTTTCACAATTGGGGGCAGGAACTACATTTACCCGTGTTTTTTTGGAACTCTGGGTACAGTTGCTTGCAGGAAATTGTGACTTGTGACGGGCAGTGTATCTTACAAAATACTGACCTGCACCCTGATGCTGACGTGGTTAAGTTCCTATTAGAAAGTAGGAGAGAGGGAATTTACATTCTCGAAGGAGTGCTAGATTTTGACGAATCGGGTCAGGTGAGTTCGCGCTTGGGGTTTCAACTGGCAAATGCTTACTATCACTCATCTTGGTCTGCGGCTCGTCAGTTTTTGGTGGTACTGGAAAACTACATACAACTGCCGATGAACTTGCAGCCATTGATTCCCGTACTGACGACTCCATTACCGTCTCGTGTTGCAACGCAAAGGGTGGTAGAGTTGTTTTGCGATCGCCATCCTGAGTTTGGTGACAAAAGTAACGAGATATTGCAAGCAGAAGTGGTTCGAGCTTGCCAGGGGTTGCCCCAAGGTGAGATCGAGTTAATTTTAGAGCGATCGCTAGCTTTTGCTTCTAGCTATGAGGAAATGGCGCGGTTTGTGCTCGACCATAAGGTTAATAAGCTACGGGGGCGAGGCCTAGAGTTTATTGCCGAGGCAGATGTGCCGGATGCAGGTGGTTTAGACTTGCTAGACGAGTCGCTGTCAAAGGTGGCTTCGTTGTTGAGTCCAGAAGCAGAGAAATACGGATTGAAATTTCCCAAGGGAATGATTCTCTGGGGGCCGCCGGGTACGGGTAAAAGTCTGAGTGCTAAACTTGCGGCTAAGAAGATGGGAGTACCGCTGTTGGCGGCTGATTGGGGTTCGATTGTCGGTTCTTCCAAACCAGATTTAGCTTTGCGCGAACTGCTGGAACTGACTCAGGCTTTAAGTCCTACAATTCTGTATTGGGATGATTTTGATAAAGGCTTTGCAGGGTGGGATTCCAATGCCGATGGCGGTGTTTCTAGGCGTTTATCGGGGAAGCTTTTAACGTGGATGCAAGAGCATCAATACCCAATTTATATCGTGGCGACAGTTAACCGTTTGGGGATGTTACCACCGGAATTAATTCGTCGCTTTGATGATATTTTCTTTGTGGATTTGCCTCACGAAGGGGCAATGTATGAGATTTTCAATCTTCATCTCAAAAAATATTTTCCTGAGTTTCGTAATGCTTCTGAGTCGCCTTGGACGGATGATGAGTGGCGGATTTTGTTGAGGGATTACAGGCTTTGTACGCCCGCAGAAGTTGGTAATGCTGTGAGAAAATGTGCTGAGGAAATTTACTATCGCGATCGGCTACAAGGGAAACAGCCTGATGAATTGAAGGTGACTTTGCAGGACTTGCGACATCAGCGCTATCAGTTTACGCCGTCGATGCTGCGGGATGAAGAGCAGATTCTAGCGATTCGCAATCAAGCGACTTATGCTCGCTCGGCTAGTGGGCCGGATCGATCGCGTTTTTCTATTCCACTACAGGAATTGTTTGGTTAGTGTAGATAAGAAATATAGTTTTGTACTAAAAAATGCGACTTTTAGTTCTAAAATCCTTGATTCTAAAGCATTCTTCTCTAGCATTCGACTGATCACTCACGACGAAGTTTCCAATCTAAGCAAGCGTGTTTAGCCCCGAGAAAGGCGAAGCATTATTAAAACAAAACATTGGTTTATGGTCGATAATTTATTGCTCGAATGCTTCGCCCTTACAATAATTTTTATATATTGTCATTCATAAAGCAGAATTTTATCTACTCTAAGAACAACAATAAAGCATTTTTACCATTGGTTAAAAAATGCTAAAAAACAAACCTACTAAACCAATAGTCTGTTTTTCCAAACCGTAAAAATCTGTAGTGTAGGTGCTAAACAATAAAAAATTGTGTCTACGACTGTAGCTATTGAGCATTCCCATAGTCATCGCAGGGGGTAGAGTATTCAGAGTCGCACAAGAAATCTTTATTGAAACTGAAAGGTCTTGTTGATCGCAGGCAGAATCTTTCAATTCCCATACCACGTGTTCGACATAAGCTTCCTTACTTGGGTTAGTTATAGCCATTAACCCTATTACCATTGCAACGGAAATAAACCAACGTCTTTTGATTGTAGTTTTCATAATTACCTCACTCGAACAAATTATTGACATCTATCTTTAATTTAGGCTGAAATCCATTTATTGATTTCATCAAAACAAGGATTTTTTTATTTATTTATACATCTAAACTGAAGTTTCCTGGGGAAAAATAATGTAATCCTTTCATAGAGAGGATTTCAGCTATTTTAAAAATTCCCTGACTGGATAGCAAACACTAAGGTGGTTGGGATGTTCTGAGTTCCACCACCAAATCCCTGATTCTACTCCCTTCTTCGTAAACATCAACATAGCTAAGGGATTGCAGTAATCATAGCGATCGCTCCCCTAATTTTTGTTGTCAATAAACCTGTCAATAAGTTGCCACCTTTTTCGGGTCATGGAGTCTAAAGGCTTTACTCATAAGGGTTTGATAGGTGTTCTCCCCCCGTCAGCACTCTGACAATTTAATCGCTACAACTCTTGATGTATAAATGATGAATTCAAAAACAGATTTGAAAAATTAAAATGCTTGACAAATAACAAACAATAGATAAAAATGTAATAATCTATCTATATCTAATAGTCAGTTAATTATTTTCTGGTAAAAAACTATGGATGATAATTCTCGCAATCCTTCCCAGTTGAAAGATCGCATCAAACAATTAAGTGCTGATGATCAACAATGGTTTGAAGTTTTAGCCCAGTATCTGATTCAGAAAGGATGGACTGCTGAATTTCCTGTGAGTAAATTTTTAACAATATTGGAGACTAATAAACTTCATTTTTCCGATCAAAACAAACCAAGACGGTTTTTGGATGACCTGGCAAAAAATGGACTGATTCAGATTCAACGTGGGAACTGTAAACGAGGCAATATAATTACTCTTAAATTCTATATGTACAGAGGGCCTTCTTTAGAAGGATGCGTTCCCCTAGACAATCCTCTTTATATCAAGAGAAGTACAGACTCTCTTTGCGAATCTTATTTAGAGCAAAGCATGAAACTGGGGAGAACGGCTGCTTTTCTGAAGATAAAGGCTGCCAAACACACTGGTAAAACATCTTTATTGATCCGATTAAAAGACTATGCTAAAAATAAAGGATGGTCTGTGGGTTATATTGATTTAGAAAGTAGTCAATTTTCCCAAAATAATCAACAATTATTTGATCAGGTAGACAGCTTTTTAGATCGATTTAGAGAAATGGTTTATCAGGTCTATCAAATAGAGGGGAGTTCCAGATCTAATCTACTAGATAGATTAACATCTGGTGTCCGATGTACAAGTTACTTAGAACAGCAAGTTTTTACAACGAGCAAAAAACCTCAACTATTATTAATTGATGGTATTGATCAGATTTATGGTCAAGAAGTCCAAGATGAATTTCTCTGGTTATTGCGGACTTGGTATGAGGAAAAAATGAAAAATTTGCATGGACAAACCATTAAATGGCCGAGTATTGTCATTGCTTATTCTACAGAACCCTATTCCAAGTCTAATTTTAGAGAATCCCCTTTACAGAATGTCGGTACATCCATAGACTTAGATGATTTTACAGCAGATCACCTATTAGGATTATCGGAAATTTATGGTTTAGAATGGTGTGAAGGAGTAGAAAATGCCAATAAACTTATGAACTTACTAGACGGACATCCTTATCTGGTGAATTTGGCACTTTATGATATGGCTATTCATAATATCAACATAGATGATTTTCAAATCCAGGCAACTTTACCCCCCTATAAACCTTTTAATAACCATCTACGAAGATATTTAGATATTTTGAACGAAAATGAAGATTTAAAACAATGCTTTCTTAAAATTATTAAAGGTGAAACGGCACAATTTAATGACTTGACACCCGAAAACTTAGCCAAGTTAGGCTTGATTAAATTTGACTCAGGTAAACCCAAAGTTCGCTGTGAACTTTATAATATTTACTTTAAAAATCATTTAGGAGTATAGAGTGATGCAACTTGATAACTATTTTTCTTGGAAAGGTGGAACTTTAGAAGATGATCAAACTTATGTTGAAAGAAAGGCTGATCAAGACTTATACAATTTTAGCCAAATTATTCATCGAGGAAGGCGAGTTTGTTTCGTACTTGCACCCCGACAAACGGGGAAATCAAGCTTAATGAACCGTACTGTTAACCGTCTTCGTCAGGAAAATATTGCCTGTGTTATGGTTAATCTTCATGGTTTAGGAAAAGTTAATCAGGAAGAAGATTTTTGGTTGACTCTTTTGTACAGAATATGTGTTACTAGACCCAACTCAGAAACTTTAGCATCCCAACTGTTAGAATTTTGGGAAAACCATAAAAGATTGCTACCGAGTGAAGTTTTTACTCTTTTTTTGGTGGATGTAATTTTATCTAACTTAACAGAAAGTAAACTCGTAATTTTCCTAGATGAAGTTCAATCTCTGATTCGTTGGAACTTACAAGATACATTCATCAGATATATTAGAGCAATTTCTGATAATGTTGAGAATCCTGCTCTTGGCAAGTTGAGTTTTGTTTTACTCGGAGTCGCAAAACCTTCAGAATTTACCCAAGATAGTGATGCGAATCTCAATCTAGGAACCAAAACAGAACTCGATTATTTATCAGGAGATTGTCTTCCCCTGCAAAAAGGATTAGAACCTATTACCTCCGAACCCAAACAGTTAAAACAGTTAATAGATAAAATTTTATACTGGACAGGAGGTCAAGCATTTTTAACCCAGTTTGCTTGTCAATTATTAATTGAGAACTTGCGTCCGCCTTTAAGTAATAATCCCGATCGAGATGTTGATTCCATAATTAATAAATATTGGTTAAAACAATGGAGAGATAATGATCCCCAATACCATTTTCAAGGAATAGAAAATTTATTTCTCAAAATAAATTCTGAGCAAATCTCTAAAAAACTTCAAGTTTTAACGCTTTATGAAAAGATTTTAAATCAAGACAAGATTAACTTTAAAGCTAGTGATGAAAATCAAGCGGATTTGCTAATGTCTGGATTAGTGGTTAAGTGCTACGGTGGGCTAGTGGCTCAATTAAAAATTGCTAATCCAATTTATCAGCAAATATTTAATTATGAGTGGATTGATGAAATTAGAGAAAAACTAGCTGGGGGGACTGTACAAACAAACGATGAACTAGAGGAGGGGATAGAAGATGACAAAATTGAGGGATTAGAAAATTCTGCCCTTGTCAAGAAAGGTCTGAAAGTCTTGGCGAAAAGTCTTAGCCTCTTTGTTGATAAACAAATGTCTAAATCTCTAGGAAAAGGATGGAGAAATATTCCTGAAGTTAGAACAATCATTCGTCCTGCTGAAGATCGGTCTCCTATCACGGTTCTCGACTCTCAAAAACTACTGAAATTGATTGCTAATAACTGGAAGAGTGTTTTCAGCCAAGTATTGAGTATCAAACATCAAAACTGGGTTTACGAACTCCTTACAACCCGAAATGAAGAAGCTCACGAAGTTGAATTTGATGACAAAATGACTGAACGAGCGCTAGATACAATGGAGTGTTTGCTTAGAGCAATCGGGGCGACGGATGAAGCCGCTGTAATTGATGGAATAAAGATGAATAAATTTCCTCGAATGATGAAAACCTCACATTCCCATATCCTAAAAGATGCGATAAAGTATGAAGAGAAACCGAATACAACCACAGATAAACAGGATAATTATTTTATGGATAGAGCTATTCGCATCGCTAGTATTATAGAAAAACGTCAACCACAGGCAAAAAAAGCTCGTTCTATTATTGCCAATCTGCAATCTATGGATTCACAGTTGGCTAAAATGGAAGCCTATCGCAATCGAATTTTAACTCAAATTGACGATATTCCTGTGATTGAGAAACTACGGGTGCTGCAATTTGATGGATTGAAAGACAAAGTTAAGCAAATTATTCAAGTCCTAGAAAAGTTAGATAAACGATTTTCTCGTAAGACTTTAACCATTGCTTTTGTCGGTCGTGCTGGACAGGGAAAAAGTCGTTTTATTCAAGCTTTAACGGGACTAACTGCTGTTGAAGTTCCCGACGGAAGTATGAACAATTGTACGGGGGTGCGTGTTACTATTTCTCATTCTTTAGACCGAGCTACTTTTGGGGAAGTATACTTTCACACAGAAGCCTCATTCTTAGAAGATAATATTTACCCCTACTATGACTTTTTAGACTTAGGAACTAAACCCAAAAAATTTTCAGAATTTATTAATAAACCCCTTCCTGAGTTGAAACTCCAAACCTCAGAAGCCAAGGCACTCTACGATCATTTGAACAAGTGTTATGCTCATCACAGTAGTTACAGCAGTTTACTACAAGAGTCATCACCGAAACAGATTTCACGAGAAGAAATTAGAAAATATGTGGCTCAAACTGATGAAGCTAATCACAAAACTTCTTTTAATTATCTAGCGGTGCAAGAAGTCAAAATCTTCTGTGAATTTCCCTATCATGATGTGGGTCAAATTTCATTAATTGATTTACCAGGATTAGGAGATACCGTATTAGGAGATAGACAAAGACTTCGTAAAAGTCTCGGACAAGATGTGGATTTAGCTCTGTTTATTTATATGCCAGGAAATAGAATTCTTCAAGAAGAGGACTATAAACTTTATGATACCGCTAGTTCTGCCTTAACTGAATTACCGATTAAGAAATGGTCGTTTATGGTTCTTAATCGAGTTGATAATCCCAAACCAGGGATAGCAGAAAATGGCATACACTGTGAAGAAACCAAAACTCGAATTGAGACTGAAGGACGGATTCAAGTTGCTCGTTGTCTGATTGCTAATTGTGATAAAAAAGATGAAGCTGCCGGGGTTTTAAACCAAGTTCTCGACTATTTAGAAACCCATATTTTAGACCTAGATGGAGAATATGCTGCCATTGTTAATCGGGAGTTAAAACAACTGCAAACCGAAATTAGTTCTTTCTTAGAAAAAGCTCGCCACGCTTTCGTTGCTAGTCCTAAATCTGGGAGTGAAGTTGCAATTTTCAGAGATTTATTTACCGAGTTTGATAACTCGATGGCAGAAGGATTACTGACATTGGTTAAAGAGCTACGCCCCGAACAATTGGATGCCTCTAGCAATAAAAAAGATGCTGAATTCTTTGCCACAGTTATTGATTCATTGATTAACAAATGTAATCAAGATGCCGGAATTCCTTCACAGGAAGAAATCAGAAAAATGTACTTTAGAGCAGGTGTCGGTGCAACCTGGGGCGGGATTTTTCGTGCCTGTTTAAATGTTCTAAGAACGCATTTAAGAACACACTTTAGATCGGCAGATAATGGCTTAAAAGAGTATGTAGATCAAGCTAAAGTTAAAGTAGCAGATATTTTTACCGAAACCAGTCTAGGAAACTTAACTTCTGCTAGAGGCACAGAATTTCTTGAGTTTATGGCAACAGAAATTCCGGCACATTATGAAGTTCTCCAAGCAGCATTTCAGAGCCTTGTATCTTTTGAAATGTCATACCGTTCCAATTTTCAACACAGAATTCTTAAGGCATTAGAACAACTTGATCCAGAGCAGCAAGGAAACGTCTTTTCAGAGGCGGGTAAAACAGAGGAGGAACTTCTTAAGGTAATCCATCAAGTGCTGACCGTTTTTCATCGAAATACAGTTTGTGCTTGTCGAGAAGCACTAGAAAAATTTGAGGGAGAACCCAGTTTAGCTGCGTTTGCAGTGATTGATGAATTTGTGGATGAAGTGGTTCGCTCTAAGGATGTGGACAAGCAATGGGAAGACTTTATGAGAGAGAGAAGTTCAGAAATTTGGCCGAATAAATTTGGGCAACAAGTGGGTTTAGAAAAGCGAGAATGGGAACAATTAGTTGAACAAGCAATGACGGCTAATAAAGTAGAATTGATTTAGCGATTGCTACTGTTAAAATATCTAAAAAATCAGGAGAATAATTCAATGCCTAATTTAAAGTTGAGAGTGGCTATGCTGGGACGGAGTTCCGTCGGAAAGACCAGTCTTTTAGCTGTGATGTATAAATTCTTTAGTGAAACCACTGCACCCACTGAACTGAGATTATCAACCGATCCTGAAAGTGAAGCAATTCTTGAAGCTCATTATCAGGATCTTCTGAAAATGATTAAATATTTTGAAGCCACAGATCAAGGAATGACAGCAACAGACGGACCTAGAGATTTTACTTTTACCTTGGATCGAAAAGATTGGTTAGGTAAACGCGCATCATTAGAATTAGAATTTATTGATCTTCCTGGGGAATATTTCGGTCCCAAGGCATCGACGAAAGAGAAAGAATATTGTTTGAATGTTGTGACGAATAGTGGAGCCGTGATCATTACAATTGATACTTTAGCATTAATGATGGGAGGTGGACGTTTCAATGAACAGGTGAATGAACCAAAATACATCACTGAATTAATTAAAACCGCCTATCAAGATATTTCTGAACCTCGCTTAGTTATTTTTGCTCCAGTCAAGTGTGAAACCTTTTTACAAAATGGTAAAGATCCGGCAGAACTGGTAAAAGCTCTCAAGACTCAATACGATCAATTAATTACAAGAGTTCTTGCACCTAAAGCCCAAAATGTAGCTGTTGTCCTTACCCCTGTAGAAACCATTGGTTGTGTAGTTTGTGGAGGATGGGAAGAAGAAAAGGGACGTTTTAAGAGATGGTATCTCAATAAAATTCATGTTGATGATGCCATAGAAACTAGATATGCTGATCAACCTTTGCGCTACTTATTGTTGTTTTTAATTAAACAATATATTGATGATAAAAAAAATGGTGATAAAAAAGATGGTGATAAAAAAGATGGTGATAAAAAAGATGGTTTTTGGTTTAAAGTTAATGACTTTTTACAAAGATATGATGATCTCAAAGAAGCTTTGGGGAGATTTGCTTCGGGTTGCAGAAAAGTAACCCCATTTGAGATTTTGCAAGGACATAATTTTTTCAAAATCAATCGTTAATTTAGACAAGGAGGAAAGTATGGATATCTATATTCGGAGTCGGGGTTTTGAACAAAATAATGGTTATTGTTGGCTGCAACTCACTGATACAGGTCAGGAACGAGTTGATGAACTTCCGAATCAATTTGAAGATGAATCAATCCATCTGATTTACAGTGAAAGTCCCTCAGTGGTTATTTCTCGAAGAGGGGGTCTTTTGTTACTCCTAATTACCGCTATTCACCCCCAAGGACGCAAGGATTTTTCAGCCAGACCGATTCGGATTTCTGTGGCTTGGATTGCTGAAGATTCTGATAAAATTGAACCCGTCTTTCGGATGTTAGCTGCTAATGCTTTAGATGAGGAAGATAACCCTTTACTTACAGAAAAAATTAGTCAAGCTGTAACATTAGGGGGAGAGGATGGTTTTCTGGGAAATTTTCAAGAATTACTCAGTTTAGCTGATCCTCAGAATATAGAAGAAAGGATTCAAAACCAACCCTTACCACCTGACCAAGAGTTAAATAAGTTAGCTAAAATTTCATCAGAAATGAAGCACTTACTGGCTGAAGAAATTAGAGAGTATTTTCTTCCCAAAAGAGAGGGAGTTCTTCTCGTATCTACGGGAATTAAAAAAGAGGAAAGTTTCAGGGAGGCTCAGGTTTGGCGGGGTCTATCTTCCCTAGTCGAATCAGAGCAACAATGGTGGATTTACTATCCCATTGCTGACTCCTATCCATTGCCAGAAATCGAAGGGTTTTGGCAAGCTTTAGATTTTAAATTCAAATTTAAGTTTTTGAAGTTTATTTTAGGAATCACAACGTTTTCGCAAGCGTGGTTTATTAAATTAATTGAGTCTCAAGTCAATATGAGAACTCAAGAAAGGAGTTCATCACTTGAAAACGATGTTTAACTTCCTAAAAACCCTGGTAGAAGTCATCCAACGTCTTAACAGTTACTATTACTATTCCAATGGAATAAAAGGAACTGTTTTACCTGTTAATGCAGCCAATTATGTTAAGCGAGAGGTGGATGTTAAACTTTACGAATTCATCAAAAATTATGAACAAAAATTCCCAGTTTGCTATGTTTTTGGGACTCCTCAAAGTGGAAAATCTAGCATCAGGTTAAGAACTGCTAAAAAATTAGAGGAGGAAGGTTACATTAGCATATCTCTATCCGCCCAAACTTTGAGTTATCCTGTAACAGAAGATTTTTTTTACTCTCATTTAGTGCAGGAAATTAGTTACAAATTCAAGCAATTTGGTTCAGAAGTCGTTTTAGAGTTACAGTCATTTTGGCAAACCTTAAAGGAGCAATCTTATGAGATCAAATTTCCAGAATTTATTCGGCAGACAATTCGGTTTTCTAAGAACAAGACGTTAGTTATTTTCTTAGATGATAGCCAAAATCTCGCCGAATGGGAGGGACTCCGAACCTTTTTAGAAAACCTTTGCATCCCTAATTTTGCACTTGTGCTGTTCGGAAATGTCCATCCTAGTAAAGTTTTACCCCTGAAAAACTCTGGCCAAAATCCGATAACCGTGTTTGATATCTCACCTCTTGAGGGTGAATGTCCACCCCTGCAAGGAAGATTGAGGGTAGTGAGTCAAAATCCCAAAGCCTTATTTCAAGATATTTTGACTTGGACAGGGGGGCAACCTTTCTTAACAAATTTTTTATGTTTTTTTGCTGTTAAATGGCTTAGGATAGAAGAAAGTCATGCTCATACCGAGCTACTGAGAACCTTAGTCCAAGAAAAGATAGTTCAAAAGTGGACAAGCCAACCTGTACTTGTTTCTCACTTTCAGGCTATTGAGGATTATTACATTCAAGGAGACCCCAGGGTAGCAGAAATCCAATTCTTAGCCCTAGAAATTTACAAGCAAGTTCTCCAACACCCCAAGTTTACTCATTTTTCTGAGCAAAGTTTGGCTCAAAGAGAATTGCTGGTGTCAGGATTAGTAACAAAACGTGGTGGATTTCTGGATGTTGCTAATCCTATCTATGGAAAAGTTTTTGATCTAAATTGGATCGAAAAAATACAAAAAAAACTGAATTCTGGGAGATTGATGATGACACTTAATCTATCTATTTATGATCGAGATTGCTTTTTTCTGGTTTCTAAAGGAGCATCAATGACTAATCTCATTGCAGCTAGAGACTCAAAAGCAAGAGAGCGTTATTATGCTATTAAAGATTCAGTTAAGGGACATATTGCGGAAGTTTTAAGAGTTCGTCCAGGTGCTGAATCTAAAAGAGTTAGCGATCAAGCAACTCTAGCTTTTTTTAACATTAATAAAGTAGCCCGGAATAACTACAATATTACAGATCATAATCAAGTTGATGCCAAATTTGACGCTAACACTCCCGCAGGTGATGCTTTTATTACTCCGACATTTAAGGGTTTAATGAATAAGTGGTTTGAAGAACGCCCAGAAGATCGAGGAGCTATTGTATTTGTTTATACTGATGGGGAACTTACTGATTTTAATGAATTTGTTGTAGAAATTAAAAATCAATGTAAAAAACTTAAAAACCACAGTTACTTAAAAATTTTAATTGTTGGAGTTGGAGAGGCAATTCAATCCCCTGTAGCGGTAGAGAATTATTTTCACGTCGATCTCAACGGTTATGGTTTTGAAGATCGCGATGGAAATCCTTGCAATGTTGTGATATTTAACCGCCTAGAATCTGTTAATGAATATGGTGCTATTCAGTCTATACTTGAACAGCTAGTTGAATGTCCAGAACTAGGACTGCCAGATTGGTTAAAAGAGGAATATCCTGATCTTTATGAAAAGTTAAAACGGAAATATGATCTTCCTTAACTCTCTTCTACTAATTTGCACAAAAAGTAATACTAAAGCCAGAAAACTTTTGTGAGAGAGATTTTTCTGGCTGGGATTTTTAAAAAGTCCTACTGTACCAAGTCAGATGTCTGGAATGTGCGCTTCACTTCAGTTTAGCGCGATTAGCAGCTAGGGTGCTAAGTGGTAAAGGCTTTAATGAATCATACTCTTATTCAAGCCCATGACGAGCAAATAGTTACTTCCACTTCAACCGGAACTTGCTGCAAATACAATTCTCCAGCTTCCACCATCACTTTTTTGAGAATGCAACTGGTTCTTTTTAAAGTTGCCTTGGGACACTCTAACAGAATCTCATCATGTACCACACCAATCAACTTCGCTCCAGTCTTGGGTAAGAGCTTAAACAAACGAACGATCGCCACTTTCAACATATCAGCTGAAGTTCCCTGAACAGGGTGATTTAGCAATTCTGAAAGCCTGGGTTTCTTTGCCCACCGTCTTCTACGTCCCCCAATTGTACGAATTTGCTTGATATCTTTGACATACACCGTTCTCCTGATGCTATCGTGCCATCTTCGGACTCCAGAATAAGCTTGGAAAAATCGTTTTCTGAACTCTTTAGCTTCCTCCAAAGTTAAAAGGACATCGTACTTTTCCTCAGCATAAGCTTGTAGTTTAGCAGCACCCATACCATAAATTAATCCGAAATTAACTGATTTAGCAATCCGTCTATCTTCTGAAGTTACCTCCTCTAATACCTTACCCGTAATCAAAGAAGCCGTTAAAGTATGCAAATCTTCACCTTTAGCGTAGGCATCTAACATTTTTGCATCGCCAGATATTTCAGCGACGATCCTTAGCTCGATTTGGCTGTAATCCGCTTTAATAATGTGATATCCGGGAGTGGCAATAAAGCACGCACGCATTCCCTTAGCCGTACAATTTCTGGGAACATTTTGCAAGTTTGGCTGCTTACAACTAAAGCGTCCCGAACGCGCACCGCATTGCCGATAACTGGGATGAATTCTTCCCGTGATCGGATGAATATGTTTCGGTAATGCCTCAGCAAAATTTGAGCACAAAGATGCTAATTTTCGATAATTCAGTAACAACTGGATAACCGGATATTGGCGAGCTATAGGAATAAGTTCGCTCTTGCTTGTTGACTTAATTGGAATCTTGAGAGCCTGAAGAGCGCTTAAAACTTGTACAGATGAGCGGGGATTTATAGTTTCCACCATATCTGGAAATAGCGAAAGTTGTGCGCTAGGGGCTGGTTTTAGACCCGCTTTCACTAATTCCACCAGCGTAGCCTGCTTTTGAGCTTTTAGTTCATCACCCACTAATTGCCACTGTTCTGCATCCAGTAACATTCCATTTAGTTCCATTTGGGCTACAGCAGGCATCGCTGCAAATTCAATTTGGGCAGTTTCTAGTAACCCAGCACTCCGAAGTTTTGAGTGCAGCCGCACTCTAAGTTTTAGCAGGACAGCAGCATCTAAAGCGGCGTATTCTAACTGAGAAGCTGATAGTTTTCCTGCGAAATTGCTCGACTGTAAGCTCTTATCAAGTTTTATTCCTAAAAATTCAAAGGTAAGGGATTGTAGATCGTGGTCTTTCTTCAGTCCCGAACGCAATACCTGACTCGCTAACATCACATCAAAAAATGGGCCAGACGGTCTAAGCCCAGCCATTTCTAGTACCTGCCAGTCGAACTTACCATTTTGAAATACTTTGAGCGCACTGCTGTTTAGAAGTGCTTTTAAAGGCGATAATTCGCTGTCAGTAAGAGCAGCTAGATCGACAATTATCACTTGGCTTTGCGGAACAGCTATTTGGAGCAGTCGGATGCGATCGCGGATCGGATCTAGCCCGGTAGTTTCTGTGTCTATGGCTATAACACGAGCTTTCATCAGAGGTGATAGAATCTCAGAGAGCTTGGAAGAGTTCGCAATCAGCTCGTATTGCACCACAGGCGCTAGGGTATTGTGTAGGGAGTTATTCATAACACGAGAGGAATTTTAAGATAATAGCTTTAGTTATAAAATTGACCGCGCTAGCGGAGATATTTCTGGATATTTCGCAGCCATGTCTGTTTTTTTTATTAGATAATTATCTAAGTCTCAAGGGATTATATTTAATTTGTTGAAAGATAGGTTTTGCCTAAAAGTGATATCCCCACTATACCGTTTGGTTAGTGGGGAAGTAATCGTCTACTTTTTGTCTATTACGACTAAGTAGCTATCAACAGTCACCGGGCGATCGCTTCCCCAAAATATCTCTAAGGGAAGTTCAATTAACTTAGCTGACGTGCGCTTAAGGAAAGCTCGAAATGATTGAGATCGCGGCTCGGCTCGAACATTCATAGAATTGCTAACAACACTTACCAACCGTCCAGATTTTGCTAGAAAAAGGTTATAAGCACGTTGTATAATATCTAAATCCACTCCTTTGATGTGGGGCGTAGAAAATGGGGGATTTGCCAAGATTCTGCTATATTGCCTTTGGGGGTCAGTGGTTAAAAAGTCGCTTCCAACTAAATTAAACCCTTTTTGGAACAGGAGTTCTTGTAGCAGAGGGTTAATCTCAATTACATCAAAAATTGCACCTGATCTAACCATAGCCTGCGCTAATAAACCATCTCCGGCTGTTGGTTCTAAGGCGTACATTCCTGAAACAATTTGAGCTTCTTCAAGCATAAGCTCAATTAGCTCTGGGGGAGACGGAAACCACGAATAAGGTGGAGCGTCTCGGATTCGCTCATATAGCATTTCTGCAAGCGATGAACTATCTTTCATTTTAATTGTGTTGCTATTAGAGCTATAATTGGCGAAAATTGCCACTTTTGTGCCGTGTTAAAATAAAGTCAATTGCCCTTCAAATTTTGACTTATATTTTGGTAACTTAGCTGTTACAATTTCTGTCGGTAAATCTGTATCAGCGCTTTTATCTTGGGACAATTTACGTTTGTCCCAGCCTTGGGACGCTGCATGACGGACAACGCTTTTCCTAATTGCTCTAGCTAAGCACTATATTGTGTTTCAGCTATTGGTTATTTGCTGATGCCTACGGCGATCGCCCTTACATATCCGCCGATAGGCGGTAGTTTAATTACGACTATCGGATGAAACCCCCACTCGTTATCCCTAGCTACGCTGAATTGTTGATTCTTACTACTTTGTAGCTACAGGATTTATGAACGAGCCAAACAATATCTATGGCACTGAACCAGGTTACAGCGCTGATGGCTATGCTAGCGGCTATGAAAGTAACCCATGCGAGTCCTCGGTTAACGGCTATCGAAGCAATGGTTATAGCAGTCAGCAAACAGAGGGGTATGGGACTCCAGACTACTTTGCTGATGGCTACCGAGAGAACGTTTTTGAAGGCAATTTGAATTTAGCAGATACTCCCTGGACGGAGACGGCTGCTAACCCTAACCCTTATTTTGATCGAGGAGTAGATAACTCTAATTCCTCTCAGAATCAAACAGCTAATTATCATTTCGACGGCGATGACTTAGAACTGTAATGCTTTGCGCCGAGGCTGCTCTCTGTAAAGCTTCGGCAGGTTACTTCATTAACTAATAAGCCGATTGGGGGCATAAACATGAGAAGAATATCATCAACAAAAATGAGGCAATTGTCAATTTGTTTATTATCTCTACTCTTAATAGTTTTCAGTTGGCTTTATCAACCAATATTTGCTCTGGCACAAATACCAACTGATACAACTGAAATGCCCACCAGACTTTTAGAAATACCAGGGATAGACAGGCAAGGAAATCCTAATTCAGTTAACGCCCTCTTGCCGGATTGGACACAAATTTCTTTTTCTCAAATGCCACCCATCAGTCAATCGGGAAGCCTTTCAGCGGGAGATTACAAGCAAGCAGTTGGCTATGATTTGAGTCGAAGTTGGACAGCAGGACAAACTCCCGATCAGTACATTATGTTGGGCGATATTAGCCAAGCTCTACAACCAGAACTACTATCCTTTGGTTTTGTCACGCAACAAGCTGGTTTGAATTTAGATAGCATAGCTTTAAGCGCATTTACTTTAGTTGCCAAGCAGTCGTTAAATCAGTTAGTTCAGGCTATCCCTCTTCTCGGTCAATTTAAAGTCGCAGAAATTGCACCAGTGGCGGGACTGCTAACAACAAAAGCTGCTGGCATTGATGTAGGCGATCGCACTTTAGATCGGGTTCTAAGTTCGCATCCACAATTAGGTAATTTGAAACTGGGAGAAATTGACCTGTCTCAGTATTCCCTATCTTCGATTCCGAACTTAAATAGTGCTCAACTTGGCGCATTTTCAGCTTGGCAAACAACCTTAATTAAAGACGTACCTGGGCTGAATGTTTTACCTCTATCTAGCTTTCCCAATCCAATTGCAGAAATCGGTAATTTAGTAATGAGAATTGATGCAATTTATGGCCCAGCCGAACGGCGGCGAACTAAGACGATATCAGGCTCCGACGTTCAGGGATTCTCAGTTAACTGCCAAGAAAATGATTGTGCTTACATCGAACTAGACGATCTGGAAAATTCAGGTCGGAACGCTCGCGGTGATCTGGAAGGTAAGCAATGGATTAGCGGTAAGTACCAGGAAGTCGAGGGCGGCTCGGGCTGTCTTAAAGGTGTCAACGGTGGCAAAGAACCGACAGGAAGATTGCCTTTTGGCAGTGCTTTTAAGGTAGTAGTCATGGAACCTGACGAGCAAACCGATACCGTTGATACGGCTCTATTTTTCCGATTTTGTTCCCCTTGCGGCTGCTCTCCTTATTTTATTGGGCCAGTACCCTTTTTCACCTATCGGGTTAATTCTCCCATTTTCGTTGGAGCCTTAGAATCATCCTCTAGCGGCTCTTCCTCTGTAGCAACTGGGGCAGTTCGCGACTCAGTATCTTCTCCTGTTACAAAAGGTGTAGGTACAGCAGCTAATATTAACGTTCCTTGCCCTCCTAGTGCCACTGCACCAGTGTCAATTGGCAATGTTCAAGGAGTAAATGTTGCGGCTTTGTCAGAAGCGATCGCCAATATCGAAAGCAGCGGTTCTTATGAGACTGTTGGCGTTCATGTTTGCGCTGATGGTGGCAAGAATTGCGGGGTTCCATTGGGCAAGTACCAGTTTATGAGCTACAACGAGTACGCTGCTAGTTCAATTTCATCTAAACCAGAAGGCGAGCAATTTTTAGCCAAGTTACAAGGGGGTTATCAACCCACTCAAGCAGAACTTTTTCAATTTTTTCCACCTGCCGATCAAGAAGCTGTTTTTGCTCAAAGTATCGCTTCTAAGCTGAATGCTACCTCTCAAGAAAAAGACCCTAATACCGGGAGTTTTTTTAGTGGGGATAGGCTGATTGAACGAGTAGCTCAAAAACATTTTGGAGGCGATTATTCCAAAGTTGATGGCGGGGCAACCGATACATTCGGTCGTTTAACTATCTTAAGTTACGGACAGGATGTTTTGAAGCGCTATCGAGGGGGAAGTACAACAGTCGCGGAGTCGAATACTGCTGCTTGCGTTCCTACTTCTAGTGCGGCGCAATCCTCTAATTCTGCGAGTGTTACCTCCGGCGGTCAATCAACAGGTATTAAGCCTGCAAATGGGCCAGTAACCAGGCGCTTTGGGATGCGAACTCGTCCCGTTTCCGGCGTGCGGAAAACCTACAGCGGCATTGCCATTGCGGGTTCAATGGCAAGTCCAGTAAAAGCAGTTGATGGTGGGGTTGTCAAAACAGTGGTTTCTAACTGCAAAGAAGGAGTACAAAACTGCGGTGGTGGCTACGGCAACTGGATTGAAATCGAGCATAGCAACAGTCGTACAACTCGGTACGCTTACCTGCGCGAGGGTTCAGTAAAACTCAAAGTTGGCGATCGCATTTCTCAAGGCCAAGTCATAGGTGAACTAGGCAGCACTGGGACAACGGCAGACCCTCGCTTGCACTTTGAAACCCGCATTAATGGAACGGCTGTTAACCCATACCAAGAAGGAATTTGAATTAAACGGAGATGTTTAGCACTATGATTTCTTTGAAAAAACGGACAATTCTGTTGAAATTTACCTGGGGCTTATTAACAGCTTTTCTGGTTTATTTGTTAACCAGTTTATTCAGCTATTCTCCAGCTTTTAGCCAGCAGCCTCGGAATGCTGATTTCCCTTTAGCTTGTCTTCCAGTTGGTCTAGGCACTCTCAGAACAGAGTTGGTAACGGAAGTAACAGATGGCAGCACTCACTATCGCTTATTCGATGCGTATTTGCAGGGAGATGCCGTGCCATTTTCTGTATTAATTTCTCTCCAAGAAAATCAGTGTAAATTGCTTTATTCCAACCCAACGAACGATTTTTATCCTTACAGCCGTGCGGTCAAGCTATCAGTAGCCAAACAAATCGCTCTGGGAGAATTGCGTTACTCGATCAACAAAGTAGGGAGTATTGATAAGTTCCGCTCTACTTTGCAGCCCAATTTGGGAGATCCGGCTTGGCAATTTTCGGAAGAGGAACTTTGGGCATTTAATCAGGTTGGTATTACTGTTCCTTCACTTAGTAAAACCAGTCCAAAGAAGTGATACCAATACTAAATCAGATGAAGGTAATAGTTGTCCTACAAGCAACAATAAAACCTTTGATCAAAGTGGATTTAGTAAATCTGCAAGCTGTCTGTCATAATGAGATTTGGTATGACATCTACGTATAAATAATTCATGGAGGTCAAATCAATGTTTAGCAAAAACCAACAACTAACTTTAGGTGCAGAACAAATAGATCAACCACGCATTTTAGCTGCAAATAGAAATTTATTACTGTTCTCTCCACCTGTTCATAATCAACTCCCAAACCCCGCTTGTGATTCCCTAAATACTTCTCCGCCTAGAGCCTCATCATTTTTATTTATTGGGCGGTGGTTCCGCTTTGGAGTCATCTTGTTCTTACTGTTATCAGTGCTGTTAGGAACTGCTGGTTGTACCGCCAGTGCTACAACGATTTCTTGGGCACCTGCTACTAGATTCATCCCTGTTAAAACTGTTCAAGCCATAGTTGGTGAAAATTCTGAGCTTAACCCCCAGGATTCAGCATCAAATGTGTTAGCCTGGGCTGTAAATGGACAAGCAGGCAAGTTAGTTATTTTTAATTTTAACAGCCCTGGAGTTTGCGGAGCAGAAGGTTGCTTATACGCGGCGTATTTATTCAAGAACAATGCTCCTCCTAATCGTGTATTTGCTAGTTACTTAAATCCCAATTTGCCACCGAAAAGACCGCTAATTCAAGTAGTAAGTGACCCATCAAAAGCCTCTGATTTGCCTTGTTTGCAAGTACAGCAGCAGTCAAAGAATGGTATGCGGCAGTTATTTTTTTGCTTCAACGGCCACCAGTACCAGTTAGCTAATAGTTTTTTGAGTGAGCTTCCTAATCAAAAGAAATAGGCATTTTAAAGTATTTGAGCTTGAATCTCCGTTAAATATCGCCTGTTCTGCACAAAAAAAATGCCTCGCTCCTTAACTGGATATGAGGCATTTCTTGAAAAGAAACTAGCCGAGACTGTTAATCATCTTCTTCCGAATCAAATTCATCCTCAAACTCATCTTCTTCATCTAAGTCGTCCAAATCATCCTCTTCCTCTATTACTTCAGTAGCAATTTTCCGAAGAGTTTTATGATTCCCAGTCTGCTTTTTCCCATTTTCTATTTTCTTAACAATGGGTGGTAGCACTTGAATTTGTGGTTCTGCTGTACCCGGTAATGCAGGAGTTTCAGTGAATCCAGCAATGGTATCGTGCAATCCCCAAATCACATTTTTATGCTGCGGCCGTCCCAGATAGAGTAAGGGAAAATTATCAGCAGTCGGCTTGGTATAGTTAATAGTTTTGCAGCAGTAGCTCTTATTAGAGCCTTCGCCTTCTTTAACTCCTTTGAAGTGAACTTCTAAGATACCCAGGCTTCGCCATTTATCGCTTTTTCCGCTGAAAGGAATTTGGAAATAATCGGCGAATGCTTTTTCCAACAAACGGTAAAATTCGTCTCTAGCTGCTTTAAAGCTCCAAAGTGCGACATTCTTAAATCTGACGACAATAGGCGTGCTGTGTCTGGGACGATTGTTTTTATCTAAAAAGACAACGGCGTGTTCGCTGACAACATCCATTATCTTTTTATCGAGTTGAGCTTTATACTCTTCATACAGCCCGACAATCGCCCCGCCTAAATTAGCAACGTCATTCTTGTAACGAATGTATTCAGGGACGAATCCCAGGACGCATAAGTGGCATTTAGAAAGTAGCAGACCTGTAACATCTTCTGTTAGTCCAATTGTAGTCATTTCTTCTTCTGTTGGCATGACAAACCAATTGGCTTTTTCTAGCTGATCCTCTGGAATTAATATTCCTGCCACTTGTTCGTTAACAACAATGCCATAGGGCAAAATAGGTCGTCTTACTTGATTATGACCAGGTTCTAGGAGCTCGGGGTCAATTTCAAAATCAAAGTCTTCTGAGTCAAATTGAGTTGTGTCTTCTGTGATTTCTGGTTTGACTGGGGTTTTTGTTTTAGCTTTGGTATTAGTTTTAACCATTATAAAAGTTGCTGAAAAGAGCAACTCAGAAAGGCGGTAGCCTTAACTCCTGGAGGGGGGAACCTGGCAATATTTGTATTTTTGAAGAGGTTTTATTTCACTGATACCAATCTCTGCTTTAATAGCCAGATTTGATTCAAGGGTGAACTACTTTTTGTTGGTGGACTAAAATTGGATTTTAATCGTAATACCATTTCTCTAAAAGTATGCTACAGTCCACATCGTTGACTTTACTACATAGAATCAACCTCCTGTTGCTACTGTTGCATGAATTTGGAGAAATGGTAGAAGTTATTTACCGAACATGATATGACATCTGACTGGGGAGTAAAAAGTCATTGCTGACGCTTCTCTAACTGTGTTGTAGCCTCACCAACTAGGGTAAAAGCAGACCACTGATAAGGCTCAGAGTAAATCTTCTTTTTTGTATCTTTGTCTACATAGTTCTTTGTGTTCAACATTGCCTGACGCAAGGCTTCTGCTTTGTCCAGTTTTCCTGACTTTGATTGCTCTTTCAGTTGTCTATAAAACTCGGTCATCAAGAAGGCTGTTGAATAGTCATCTACATTCCATAAGGAAACAATTGCACTGGAAGACCCGGCAGCAAGCGCAGACCGAGATAGACCAATTACTCCATCCGCAGTCAGTCGTCCTAGCGCTGTATCGCAAGCGCTTAGAACAATTAACTCAGCTTGTAGCTTCATTTGTGAAATTTCACTGGCAGTGAGCCAACCATCATCGTTTCCAGAAGCATTCAAAGCGATCGCTCCTGGAACTTCTCCCTTTTCCTCACAATTATTTAGTAAGCCGTGTGTTGCCAGATGAATCATGCGGGCCTGAAGCATCTTCTGTTTAACCGCAGTTTCTGTTTTCTCCTGAACTCCCAAAGTTGGAGAGATATCGAAAAGAACCGAAATATCTTCTGCTTCTTTTTCTGCTCCTTCTAATTCAGTCAGACTTAACTTTTCCGAGTTAGAGCAAAATTGATCTGGCTTTGCATTTTTTACTCCCAAAATTAACCAATCTTTGTTTTCTAGAGGTTTGCGGTTAGACTCCCTGTTTTGTTGTCGTTGTCGGATTATATCTAATGCCTGAATTGATGGGGTAGTTAAAATCGGGTGTTTCTCGATTAGGTATTTTTTAGCTTTGGAATCGTATAGAGCAGCAAAGGGAATCTGGAATAAACTTCCTTGAGGAACAAAAATGACTTTTTCATTTTCTGTGGGCAAAATAATATTATTATTCGGTTCAATTAAAATTTGATAATATGTTGCTAAAACTTTATTCACTTCCTCTTGAGTTATTATTTTCTTTGAAGGATTTTTACCTTTTTCTTTTTTAGAACTACGAAGATAAGCACGAGCTATTGGACCTCCTGAACCTCCTAAAATACTAGGGACAGGTCTATCACCTTCTGGCAACTCATTTCTAAATTTATTAAGCTGTTCTTCCCAATCATTCAGATTTACTTTTTCAAATTCTACTTTTTCTTGGTT
The DNA here is from genome assembly GCF_029167235.1 of Kamptonema sp. UHCC 0994. Taxonomy (GTDB): domain Bacteria; phylum Cyanobacteriota; class Cyanobacteriia; order Cyanobacteriales; family Microcoleaceae; genus Kamptonema. Next base: position 35,457 of record NZ_JARFTR010000141.1, read on the forward strand.
AGGTTTAACTACCCAAATATAAAGTTGGTGACTGTCATCGATAATAGAATTTTCTTTTTTTATATTTGAGTAAACTACTAAAGTAGCTTGCTGCTCTTGAGCAATTCTTTTGATGTCTTGAATATTCAAAATAGCAGAGTCTTCTCTATTAGTGTTTAACTGCTTTGCCAAAACATCTACGAAAGCTCTTGCCCTTCCTCTTTCTGCAACCTCTAACGCTAACTCAGTCTGGCTATTACTAATGTAAACTTGTTGCAGATTGAGATAAGTCGTCTGCTGAGTGTCAAATATAAATACTTTCTCTGTTTCAGTTAACCCTTCCCGGAGAGATTCTCTTGCACTTATTGCATCTTTCAGATCTTGTATGGCTTTATCCAGATTTTCTTGACTTTTGATAAATTTTTGTTCTGCTTCTGTTACTTGACCCTTTTCTTTTAGCAATTTTTCTTGCTCTTTAAAGATATTACTAATCTGAAAATAAGATACTCCTAATGAGTTTAGAGCATTTCCTATCCCAGGTCTATCTTGAATATTTATTGAAGTAGTTAGATATTCAGTAGTGCAGATAATGGCTTTATCATAATTTTCTTGTGAATACTTAAGATCAGCTATATAATTTTCTTTGGAAGGCTTAAGATTACCTATTGAATAGTAAATACCACCTAAACCACCGTGGGTAGATGCTACTAAACGACGATCCTTAATCTTTTGAGCAATGCCTAAACGTTTTTGATAACAATCTATTGCCTGCCCTAAGTCAGAGTCATTTTTAGAAGGTACTTCATAACAATTTATTGTCTGGTTTGAGCCGGAATCTTTTTTGAAACCATTCCGTTTCCAACGACTATGGTAAGCACTTGCTAATTCCCCTAGAGCAATCGCCGCTCCTGGTGGATCTTCATTATCTTTATTAGTAGCAGTTTCTAAATGCTTTTTAAAGTAGTCCATTGCTATGTCGTAGCTTTTTTGCATATCCATTTCTGTTTCTTCGTAGCTTGCTTGCATGTGGTGAGCATTACCTAAACTACCTAAAGCCGCCCCTCTTAGTTTAAAAAGTTCTTTCCTTTCTTCTTTAGTTAATTCTTGATTTTTTTCGAGAATTTTATCAATAAGTTTCAATCGCTTCATATGAAGTTTAATTGATTCGGGATAGTTACCTAAGCTAAGGTAAACACTTCCTAATCCCCCTTGAGCTATTGCTCGCGCTTTATCATCATCATCTTTCTCAGCAGCAGCCAAACTCTTTTCGTAGTAATAACGAGCTTTTGGGTAATTTCCCATTAAATAATAAGCGTCTCCTAAGCTACTAAAAGCAGCAGCCTCTTCTTTCTTGCTGTCTGTGATTTTATTAGTAGCAATATCTAAACGTTTTTCATGATAATCAATCGCTGTTTTGTAACATGCTTTGTTATGGTAAACAGTTCCCATAGTACCAAGAGTAAGCGCTTCTTTATCAAAATTTTGCTCTTTTTGATAAAGTTTTAATGCTTCTTCAAAAGTTATTAAAGCATCATCATATTTATAATTATTACGTTGTTCTTTTCCCTGTTCAAAAAGCAGATCTGCTTTTTCACTATTAGGTATTTGACTAATAATTGGACTGTGATTTTTATCTTTTATAGTATTTTTCGCACAAGGATTTGAGATTTGAGTAGGAGTTTCGCTAGAAGCTTTACTAGGAGTTTGTCGATTTTGTTTCTGAGTAAAGATTCTTTGATTTTGAGAAGTATAAAACAGTAATCCAGTCAAGGCAGCAATGAATAATGAAAGCAGAAAAACAGTTCTTGAACGCATAAAATACCAGCTTATTGTTGTCAAATTATTTGAGCTGCATCCCTCATTTCAGATAAATTCTGATTAACTCTTACTGTAAGTGGATGCTCTTTACCAAGTTTTTTCTCAAGGATTGCTAAGGCTTGCCGATAGAGCGGTTCTGCTTGAGCATAACGCCTCCAAGAAGTGTAAAATTTTGCTAAATCGTTCAAGCTAACTGCTACATCAGGATGGTCATTTCCTAAGAACTTCTGAAACATTCCTAATGCTTGAATGTATGTGGTTTCTGCCTTTACCAGATCACCCTGCTGGGCATAGATAAATGCTAGGTTGTTAAGGCAGTTTGCTACATCTGGGTGTTCTTCTCCTAATAATTGTTTAAAAAGTTCCAGTGCTTGTACGTACAAAAGTTCTGCTTCGGCGTAGCGTCCTTGAGCATCGTAAAGGCGTGCTAAGTTATTCAAACTCGTAGCCAGATAAATTTCTTTTTTTGTACCTTTATAGAGGATAATTGCTTGTTCAAACAAGGGTTCCGCTTCGACGTAGCGTCCCTGATAGAGATAAAGGTATGCTAAGTTGTTGAAACAGTCTGCTACATCCGGATGTTCAGAGCCTAACAAGCGTTGTTTCATCTCCAATGATTGCTTGTATAAAGCCTCTGCATCATCGTATTTTCCCTGAAGATTGTAAAGAATTGCTAGTTGATTGAGACTGTCAGCTACTTGAGGAGCTTCTGTGCCTAGCAAACGTTGTCTCATCTCCAACACCTGTTTACACAGGTGTTCGGCTTCTGAGTAACGACATTGTAGTCTGTAAATGTAAGCTAAATGGTTAATGCTAGTTGCAATATCAAGATGTTCGCTACCAAAGCGTTGTTCGCTCAGGCTACGACACCTGTCGTACCAGTCAGCGGCTTGTTCGTAGAAACTCTGTCCTTCGTAAAACCGACCTAGAGCTTCAAACGGTTTGAGTAAGTCTGTGTCAGTTAAGTAGCAATTTAATAATGTGGCAGCTTCAGCCACATGGGGTATAGCAGGTGCTAGTTCTAAAAGCAAGTCGTGAGTTGGAGTTTCTGGAATTGTCCGAGCAATAGCTACCATTGCTTGACAGAACTGCCGTTTGAGTTCATCCGAGTTGGTTATGCTAACTTGTTTTGCTTGAAAGAACTCCCGAATGAGCTGATGCAGTTGATAAATTCCTGCTCCCTTGCGCTGGAGTAGGTTCAGGTTAAGTAGGTTATCATCCCGCAGCCCTTCCAGGTCTTCTAAGTTTTGCTTTGGCAAACACTTCTCGACTAACGACCAAGGGATGGGAGCTAGGGCAAACAAGCTCAGTAAACAACCTAACTGTTTTGTTGGCTCATCTAGTACCTCCCAACTTAGTTCAAAGGCAGCAGCAACTCCCAAAGATGCAGTCATGTCAGCATCAGGTTTAGAAAGCGATCGCTCATCCAATCTCTTCTTCTCCAACCGTTGCTGCATTTCAGCCAGAGAAAGGTCAGGTTTACGGTCAAAATAGCGCCCCACTAGCTCCAATCCCAAGGGTAAGTATCCCAACCAAGCACAAAGTTTTTGGGCATTATCCCGTTGTTGCTGAATGCGCTCTGCTCCTACTAACGATTCTAGTAGTGCTAATGCTGCTGACTCATCTAGCACCTCAATTTCCAACTGTTTGACTGATTTACCCAACCGCAGGCGAGTGGTCATTAACACTTTGAACCGGGATTCAGCAGGGGGCAAGTAGGGTTTGATGGCTTCGTAGTCTGTAACATCATCCAATATCACCAGCACTTCACCTGCTGCCCAATGCGTCCAGCAAAATCCTACCTGACCCGTTAAGTCTAGGTCTTCAGGGGGCTGAAGTTGGAGACGCGATCGCCCAAACTGGACAATCTGAGTGCCTACATTTAATCCTTTCGCCCGTAACCAGCAGATGCCACCTTGATAGGTTTGCTTGCATATTAGCGCATATTGCAGAGCCAGTTCCGTTTTACCAATGCCACCCATGCCTGCGATCGCAGATACCGCTACCCGTTCATTCTCTTGAAGCTGCTGGTGCAGAATTTCCAGCTCTCGCTCCCGACCGACAAACTGCACCACTCCACTGCGAGGTAAGTTCTCAGGAATTCCCGTCAGTGAAGAATCGGGCTGTTGGTTAGACTGACTGGACGCACTATGGCGCTTAAACAGATAACCATCCCGCACGCGCATGAAGATGACAGGGGTTGCGAAATCGCGTTTACGATATTGGGTTGGCCCAAGAGCGATCGCACGTCTTGCATATTGAACCGCAATATCAACCGGATCTTCTGCTGCCAACTGTTGATAGAAGCGCAGTGCAAAGCGACTAGCAGTGCTGTTCGTCACTTCATATTGCATCGCCACAACCACAGGCACATTTTGTTGGACAACCTTAGATGCAACTCCCACAAATGCTTGTGATGAAGACAGCATTCCGCCTTCACAAGCTTGTAACATGACTACGCCTGGGCGGTGTTGATTAAACAATTCGCTGAAGTAATCTGCATCCACCCACATTGCCTCATTAAAGTCAGGATCGACTAAAGCTATCTCACCGACTTCTTGTTTACCCTCATTCTTCATCCGTCCATGACCAATGAACTGAAAAATATGAGGGTCTTTTGACAGAATAGTATCAATAGTTTCAGGGTTAGCGGAACTGATAATTGGCAATAATTCCACCCGTTTTGCTTGCTCAACTGCTAGTTTTTCTAATGCTGCTTGGACTGGTTCGTAGGCAACGGGCGGTAAATTAGAAGGAGCAGAGATAATTAAAGCAATTCTCAGCTTTTCATCAGATTCTAGTTGAATTGGTTGTGCGGCAATCCACTGCGATCGCCTGCGAGAGAAAACCAGATCCGGTACTGTTCCCATCCAAATTGTACCTAGATTAGCTCTTGCAGGCACACACATAAATTCCCAAGGCAGGGCAGCTATTTCAGGCATTCCCTGTTCGTCGATATCCAGTTCAACTCGCAGTAGTTGTTTTTCCTGTTGCACTACCTGATAGTAAAAGTTGACGAAATCTTGGCGCAGCACGTCATCAAACAAGACATCAAATAAGGCTTCTCCGAGTGATCGCACTAAATTAGAATCGTTCAACTCGTTATTCTTGGCAGATTCTAGCAGTGGTGCAATCTCTGAGCGCTTCTCCTGATATCGAAACGCGCCGCTAGGTTGTCCCTTGTCTTGATGTTGAGCATCCCACTTTTCTACCTGGATGCGATCGCGGTTGGCAACGCGAATGCGATAGGTATAGTATGTTTTTGCCATAAGTTTCCGCCTCTGCCTTTGAGCCTACTTTAACACTAAAATTTCTTAGTCATCACCCTTTCGGCAGATTTAGCTCCCATTTTTCAGCATCGCCACGAGAAAAATGGCTAGCTGCTTCATTTTTCTGCTTAAGTAGTTGTTTCAATTTTTCGGACAAATTGGCAAAAACATCTCGAATATCAGCCGTCAGCCAATTAAGATCGGGTTCAGCCCATACTGTGCCCTGCAATGTAATTGATTCAGTACCTTTGGGAACTTTAAAAACGATTCCGAATTTCCCTGTGCCAATTTTTTGTAGTTCTTGATCCTGAATTCGCCAGTAGCAAGTAGAATTTCCTTCACCGTTTGTCAGAATTTCGGAATGACCGAGATTATATTGATAGGCAGGCATGGCTGAAAATGCCTTAAAGTTATTCTTGCTGGTGACATTGGCTTTGATCTCTTCTGGTATCAAGTCCAATAGTTCTGCTAACTTGGAGGAATCCACGCCTACATCCCAGTTTAAGTTACCATTTAATCCCACATCCATGCCCACTCCAAAGTTCATTACTGAGCGCCACTTTTGAGCAGGAAACAAGCTGGTAATAATTGGCTCGCTGCTACCTTTGGGACTAAAATTTAATTCACAGGTTAACCGCCAGAATCGAGCGCCACGTTCAGGAATTAGAGCGACTGTTAGGGTCATATAATAGAAGTCAAACTGTTGTTGCATCTGTTGTTTATAGATGCTATCTAGTTCAGTACCGCTATCTGTAAAGATATTCTCGGTCAGCCGAATTAGTCGATCTCTAGGATTGCCAAAGTTAACTTTAGTTTGAAATAAGCTATCAACTTTGTCTGCATTTATCCCTAGTTTTGTCCCGCCAGCTAAAGTTCCCTCCCATTTCTGAACTTCTTTGAGCAAGTCAGATAACAGGGCATCGTTTTCATCGAAGTTTGGTTTGGACATTTCATCAGTCATACATATATCGCTTTTATAACACCAAATTTTATTGTATTCCATTAGATAGAGGATCGCATATCAGATTTAGAAGGAGTTCAAACTGAGATCGCATCCGCGATCTCACTAAAGTATGGTGTGGCTTTTGGGGTTTACCGCTCTCGCTCGCAATAATGGCAGTCCTTCTACCAAGTTGATAGCTGCTTTCAAACCAGCTATTGCGTACAAAGAAGCTACATCTGCTCGTTCAGATGGGCTAGCATTGGCTTCTTCTAACAACTTTATCAGGTATTCAGGAACCTGTACGAGAGCGCCATCAGTACAAGCTAGAGGGACAAATTTAGTATCGGGAGCTAGGACTTTTGGCTTCATAAATGGCAGTTCGCGCTGGAAAGTTTTGGGAGTATGGTGATAGTTTGTTATAGCCGATTGTTCTGATTTACGCCTATACCACCGCTTGGCTCGGTAAAAACTTCCTTTCAGTAATGGGGGCTGGTTTACCACCAGTACAGCTTCGTGAAAGGGGAGATTCATTTGTTCTCCTTCCTGAATTTTTGTCCTTTCTAAGTTAGATTTTGTCAACGAGTCAGGCGCAAGGGGACAGTGAGGATAAGACATGACTTTACAGTTGTAGCTTAAGTCAGAAAGTAATTTCCCATTGCGTGACAGTTTCGCTTTAAGATAATGCCATTTTAATCCAGGGATATATGCTCCTGAATATTTTAATTCAACTGCTCCCATGTAGATCCATTCTGTACGTTCTAAGGTTAGCAAAATGTTACCTTTTCCTAGTTTAATCGTGTTGCGTTTTAAAAAACTATAATCTGGATGTCTCTTCAAAAGCTCTGACAGCCACTCTTTTTGTTTCTTATTCACGCTAAAAATATCTCTCAAGAATTTTGCTTTTTATCCAGTTGTCTGCGTTAGCAGAGATAATATAGCAACTGCTAAGGCTGTTAGGATTAGGGGCTAGGGACTAGGGAAAGAGAAGCTGTGCTAGTAATCAGGACTTACGCAGTGCTTTCTACCAAAAGTTAGAACTGTTGGCTGTAATTGTTCGTTCTTAAGACTGAGCTAACACTGATTAGTTTTGATTTAAGCTTACTTGTTTGCTAACAATAATTTGTAACTACAAATCAGATGGATTTTGAGATTAAATTTTTGATCGCACAGGCTAACTCTACTCCCGTTCTCGCTCAAACCCAGAGGAGAACCCAGCAACCCTCACCACTATCCTCAATTGACTTAGGCGGTCTTTTCCAACAATATAATAACCCGGATGGGTATCTAACAATAGGAGCGCTGATTTTCCTCCTCTTACTGTCTCGGTTTCTAGGGAATGGCAAGGGCAAAATTACCACTGGCAAAGTGTGTGGAACTTCGGAAAAAATGGCAGCTACTCAGCTTGCCTTGAAACAAATTAAAGAACGCAAACATAATAAAGTCACGCTTTGGTGTGGCAGTCCTCGCTATTGGTGGAAAGGAAAAAAACTTAGAGGTTTTGTTACTACTATTCAGACAGCTTTGGGTTCTTCTCCTACTGTTTGGCTCCCTCATGCAGAACGATCAACTTTAGTAATTGGAGCACCTGGGTCGGGTAAAACTTTTTCGACAATTGATAGGGCGCTAGAAAGTGCAATGGTGCAAGGATTTCCGATTATTCTCTACGATAAGAAAGGAGATCAGCTTAAGCTCCACGCACCGATGGCAGCGCGGTATGGCTACCAAGTGTGGGTATTTGCACCGGGAGAAGCCTATTCAGGTATTATTAATCCCCTCGACTTTATGAAATCGCCTCAAGATTCGGTCATGGCTGGGGAAATTGGTCAGGTTATTAATAGAAATGCTAGTTCAGGTAATGGAAAAAGTGACGAATTTTTCTCAAAAGCTGGAGATTTATTAGCTAAAGCACTCCTTCAATTAGTCAAGGGTTCTAAATATCCAGATATGGCAATGCTTTATGCAATTTTGAGGTTGCCAAATTTGGTAAAGCGGATTGACTATGCGATTCAATCCCGTCAAATTGATGAGTGGGTTGCCACCAGTTTTAACCAGTTTTTGAGTGCCAAAGAAGCCGAAAAAACCATCTCTGGAATTCTGACGACGGCGGCGGGAACTTTCAGCAGTTTTATCCAAGCTGACCTGTTACGAGCATTTTTAGGAAAGTCGGACATCCCGACGAAAATAGAAGGTCGGCAGATGATTGTTTTCAAATTAGATGACGAAAGGCGCTCCGTCGTGGGGCCATTACTAGCAGCAGCGATTCACCTGCTGGTTGTGTCCAACTTAAGCCGCCCTCGGAAAGATCCACTGGTTATTTCACTCGATGAATTTCCCTCTATTCGATTGGATCGGATGCCACAGTGGATTAACGAATATCGCTCGAATGGAGCTTGTTTCATTCTGGGAATTCAGAGTTTGGAGCAACTATATGAAGGGTATGGAGAGAAAATGGGGGCGGCGATCGCCTCTGCTTGTAGCACTCACATTTTGTTCAATCCTGGTAATACTGACACTGCTAAAAAATACTCCGAACGCTACGGAGAAAAAGAAGTTTTGCTCAAAAGTAAGTCTACCAGCCGTTCTATGGGTGGTCAATCTCAAAGCAATCAATCTATTAGTTGGAACGAGTCGCTTCAAAAAATGCCATTGTTTTCAGTGGATGAGATTTTGCGGTTTCCCCAGGGACGGTGTGTAATTACGAATCCCGGCTACAGTTCCGGCGGCGAGGGGTCAATTCCTTACGCGCTAACCATTCCTATTCCTAAAGCTGATTTGCAGCGGCAAAGTGAGAGTGAGGCCCTCTGGGATGCTCTTGTTAGGCTACGGCTGGAGAGTCGCATCAAACAGGCCAGTCTTGACCAACTAACTGCTGCTTTGTACGATCGCATTGAGGAAGCAGAAAGGATGTTACCTCTACCAGATGCCGGGGGTAACGTTCCATCCCCATCACCGATGCCACCAGGTTCAGGCAAGAAATTTGGCTCTGACCCGCTAGACTCAGTTGTTAGTAAAACTGAGCGTTATAGGCGGGTTTTTGCCACGGGCGGCATTGGCAAGCGTTAACGGTTGCAGTGGTAGCCAATGGAATTTTTCTATATTATGGTTCAAGTGACACAAGCCTTTTGGAGAAAAAGATTTGACCGAAAATTAACAAGTGCTCGCTCTTAAGGATGACACTTGTAGGCTCTCTAAATTTCTACCTCGTCAATTTTCTTTATGTCGAAATTAGTCGGGGTGGCGATCGCTTTTAGTGATGTTACTTGATGGGCAACTGGTGCTTCCTGTTCTGTCAGAACGGACATGAGCCAATCTTTTGTTTCTTGGTGTTGCTGGCTGTCCCAAATGATGTCGTGCCTTTTCCCTGTATAGGTGGAATGCAGTGCTAATATTGTCAGTTTGAGTTTTTCTGGCGGTAATGAAAGATATTCTGTTGCTATCCACAACTTTAATTTATCAGACCAATTCAATACCGGATGTCGAATTGCCCATTCAATTAGGTTAACATATCCATTTCTAAGAAAAGCGGCATTGGTGTTTATTTGCAAGCACACAGCTTTTTCATTCTTCGTACAAAGTTTGCTAATAAACTGGGTATCTACTAAAAATTGCGGAGGCTTCCATTCAAACACTTCAGGAAATAGTAAACCTATTTCCATTATCCATCTATCAATTTGTGGATGAGAATCTAGCAATGGTTCGGTGGGAAGTTTCATGCAGGTTTGTTTCATTGCTAGCTGAAAGTGTTGTTGTTCGGTATCAATGGGTACAGCCAACTGGCTGGGATTGATTAGGAAGTTTAAATCGGTAATTGTAATTACTTGCATAGACGGGTAAGACAGTTATTGCTTACCCGCCAGTGCGACGCTAGTCGCTTGTATGTGCTGGGTTCCCGAAACGCTTAGAAATCATTAGATAGCAATGTCAGTAGACCGAAAAGTTTTGGGATCGCTACTCTCGGTGGCGTTTAGGTCTCAAGGAGCGCGCTCAGAGGAAGCGGCCGCGATTAGCTGCCGTAGCATCTCCAAGTGCTCAGGGGTATCATCCCGCGCACCGCCGCTATCACCCACCCGATCGGCTTCAATGGCTACACCATCGCGGAAGCGAATCTCCAGCCCATGCTCGCAATCCCAATCGCACTCGGCATAGATCAGAAAGTAGGCGTGGTGTGCCTGGTAGTGGCGCGGCACCCAGATGTGGTCAATCTGCACCTGCCGCCACACATCCACTGGTCTGTCCAACGGCGGCATCTGCTCGTCATCGTCAATCGCCTCGCGGTACACCTCGTAATTTTGCACCACCGCTGGCGCGGCGTTCTCCAACGCATCCGTGCCTAACGCGAGCACATGGCGGAGCGCCTGGCGCTGCTGCGGCTCGAGCTTCTCCTCGTCTAGCTCAACCTCAATGGCAACAAGCTGCCCGTCCAACAGGACTCGATGCTCTAGCACCCAGCTACCGCCTTGTGCCGTCATCAACCCGAACTCCTCATCGTGCCGTGTCGCCATTGTCTCCTCCCAAGTAACAGCATTCGGTAGCTGATGCCCAACGGTTCGTTTGAGCGGCTGCAAACAACCTTAAACTCAGAATTAATGATTTTGGGCTCTCAGTCTACCTGCCTCTGGTTTGACAAAAGATCGGTTAACACCTTTAAAAGATAAGATTTACTAATCAGTTTTTGACGGTTAACTAGCTTTCTGTAGGTCAGGGAATTCTGTATCATCAGCTACATTTTATTAACCTTTAGGCGCGAGCGCAAAACTTTTCGGTCTACTGAATGTCTTTGGGTAAAAATTTCCCCCGTTTAACTTCTTGCATTCGTTAAACGAGGGAAATGAGCTCGGTCCTACTTTGTTAGCCTTACTTTCTTAGAAGAAAACAGTTGAGCGATCGCCAAAATTACAGGCAACATAAAATCCCCTTTGCGCCCAAGCTTCAGGGAACCCTCTAAGTCAAGCAGCAGCGACATCGCAGATGCAAGAGATGTTAGGGAAGCAGCAGCTACTTCTTTTCTCAGAAAGTACACTCGCTTTGGGTTGGCAATTTGACAAATCCGGGCAATTTCAACGTCTTGCTTAACCCCTCCAACTATCGCCGCTTTCACCCACAACCAAGTTCTAAATTGAGTAATCAGCGTTGCACAAATCGCTAGTGGAAAAGTTCCTATTGCCAAAAGTTCTTGCAGCAAGTAAACTGCTCTCTTACAGTTATCTTCCCTCAGCGCTTCGGCAAGCTGGAGACTATTTTGAGTAGTTGAAGGAACCAGCGCTCGCACTTCCTTTAAAGTGAGGTTCGCACCCCTGCTGTAAGTCGCCAGCTTGTGCAATTCTGATTCAGCACGAGCCGAATTGTTGCCGATCGCAACTGCCAAGTAATCAATGACATTTGAGTTCAGCGACAACCCTATTGTCAAAGCTTGACTTCGGATAGAATGGGCAATAAGATCCGTTCGCCAAGGGGGAATAAGGTCGAACTCGAACAATTTAGCTTGAGAAAGCAGGAATTTTGCTACCTTCAGGCGTTTGTCAATAGAAGACGCTATAAAAACCAGGTTGGTTTTTTCTGGTATCTGTAGGAGCAATGGGAAAACATCCAGCGCCTCCTCAGTAAACTGTTTGAAATTACACCCTTCGATCGCTACTAGTTTCGCTTTTTCTGTTCCCACAGCAGGAGTTAAAGCGCAGTCAACTGCCTCCTCCAATGCTGAAGCATCAAAGCGGTGATAATTGAAACTCATCCAAGCAGGATCGAGGTTCTTTTTAAAGGCAGAAAGCTTTTTGTGAATCGCGTGGAGGTCATCCCCTATCAGCAAGCTAATCATAGGTTTTTCTCCTCAAACGACACTTGATAGTGGATACCAGTTGCCGCCAGAAATATTTTCTGCACCTTAGCTGCGTTTCGGTTAAACTTGTCTAGGTATTGGGTGGGAACTGCCAGCACCGCTTTCTTTTCCGTTAGTGCGATCAGGGAAGCAGCAGAGAGTAAAGCGCGGTTGTTCTCAGAAGTGGCTGAGAGTACCTTTTCCCAAATGGTTTGTTCTTTGGAACGAGGCGATCGCAATTTGGAGGTGCGTTCAGATTGACAGGGATTAGCGATCGCACTATCTGTAGCGTAGGATTTTAATTGTGGTATCTTCGCCAATCCCAGCAAGCAGAGTTCCAACCACAGCGTAGGGTGAGCGCTTTTGCTGAGTTGCCATTCCGAAGTCCGCAACTGTTCGAGGCCATTGGCGATCGCATTATAGTCCGAAGCATCGGCAATTGACCGCAGCGCCGAGTGCGAAATGCCGCTAACTAGCATCAGCGAACAGTCTGGGACACTCTTCACCAGCAACAAGTCTCGGTAGCAGGCAAGTAACGACCCCAGCAGCATTTTAGGGCTTTTCCCGCTGTCAATGAGTTCGCGGGACAGTTGTAGCAGCTTCAGCGCGTCACCGGTGCGGGCCGATTGCAAAATTGCGACTAGATCGGACTCCGGTATCCGCCCCGACAGTTCCAAAACGCGATCGCTACTAATTTCCTCTCCTAATAAGCTTAACTGGTCGAGTAACTGCAAGGCATCCCTCATTCCACCATTCGCAGCGCGGGCGATCGCAATTTTAGCTGGTTCGGTAATTGCAATTGACTCTTTCTCAGCTATCATTGTTAACTGCTGGACAATAGATAAAATTGCCAGCGATCGAAATAGAAACGTTTGGCACCGACTGTTAATGGTTGGCAGCACTTTGTGTTGCTCTGTTGTGCACAAGATGAACACTACATGATGCGGAGGTTCTTCCAAACATTTTAGAAGAGCGTTAAAAGCTTGGGAGCTTAGGCAGTGAACTTCATCTAAAATAAACACTCGGTAGCGGCTGATAGCTGGTGCAAAGTGCGATCGCTCAATCAGGACACGAGCGTCATCAACACCGTTATGGGAAGCCGCGTCAATTTCAGAAACGTCTAAGCTGTTGCCTTTTTCAATTGAGCAACAGGACTGACAATTACCGCACGGTTTTACAGTAGGTTTGTCTGCATTCGTGCAGTTGAGAGATTTAGCTAAAATGCGAGCCGTTGAAGTTTTGCCCGTTCCTCGTTCGCCGGCAAACAAGTAAGCTGGAGCAATTTTATTAGTTTTGACCGCATTAGAAAGCGTTCTTTGAATGTACTCCTGTCCGGCCAGTTCCGACAAGGTACGAGGGCGGTATTTTTGAGGTAATGCTGCGTACATGATTGAATAGTTAGGTGTAATTTGGACTGAGAAGAAGGGGAAGGGGAAGGTAAAGAAAGGAGAAGTTTTTACTTTTATTTCTTTAATAAAAGCTAACAATAACTAAATTTTTTCTTTCCCTTCCCCTTCATTCTTTGAAAATTGGCATTAGCAAGTATTTCGTATCCATCAGGATATTGGGCTTGTCGCGGTTGCCAAAAGGAACTAAAATGGCGGGGCCATCGTGCTGAGTGAGGTGCATTTGAACTTGAGAGCTAGAAATCGCTTTTGCACCTTCTAAGAGGTATTTAATGTTGAAGGAAATTGAAAAATTGTCGTCGGAATTGACGTGCGCTGCCATCTGTTCCAAGCCGTTTCCAAATTCTCTGAACAGCGATAATGACACTTGCTGTGCTTCGCCATTAATGCGAATGCTAAGAGTTTTTTCTTTCTTGTCTGCCAGCACAGCAATTCTCTCTAGCGCTTTGATGAAAGGCGCTTTTTCCAGCGTCACCTGATATTTGAAATCCTGCTGCAATAACTCCTGATAAGCTGGGTATTTGCCTTCTAAACAGCGCGTCACTAAGCGCTGTGTTCCCCATCGGAATTCTACGAGAGCGCTTTCATTGCTGTAAGAAAGCTCTACTGGGTCAGCGGATGTCCTACTCGATAAAATTCGCTCCAGTTCTGTAAGCGATTTAGCTGGTACTGTTAGTTCTAAAGGCTGTGCTATTTCTGCTTGTTTCTTCTTAGAAAAACCTTGAATTGAAGTATTAAGGACAACCAAACGGTGGCCGTCTGTGGCAGCAAATTCGAGGCTATCTTGGCAGATTTTGAGGTAAACACCTGTCAGGATATACTTGGTTTCATCGGTAGCGGTGGCAAACAGTGACCCTTTCAGCCCTTCTTTCAATGTTTCAGGGGGAATGCGAATTGTTTGTGCTGTTTTTACTTCAGGAATGGCAGGGAATTCTTCACTCGAAATCCCTCGAACTTGATAGCGACCGCAAGCAGCTATTAGGGTAGCAACTGGACTGTTGCTAACAGCCTCTGGTAAGGTGGTGCTATTCTGGCTATCTTCACCTTCCTGCTTCAAGGCTTCACGGCTAACTAAAGTGATATCTCCGGGCGAGAATTTCCCGACAATATCGCTGAGAAGTCCGACTGGAATAGTCATGTCGCCGGGAGATTGAACGTTGGCCTCAAAGGAGGTTTGAATAGCCAATCTCATGTCGAAGACGGTGAGTTGGACTCGCTGTGTTTTTTTGCAAGCGACTAAGAGGACATTTCCTAATACTGGATGGGTGGGTTTTGCTGGGACAGCTTTGCTAACAAGTTCGAGATGGTTGGCTAAATTGTCTTGGGTGCAAACTAGCTTAATTTCTGGTGGTAAAAGCTGGGGAGAATCGCTATTGGGGGATTGGTGTTCGGATTCTTCTTCAAGTTTTGGCTCATCTTTGACCAAAGGTTTTGTTGGTTCTAAGGGAACACTTGCCTTGGGGTTTATTTTGGAGGAACCGTTTTCTTTGTTTCGTCTTTTAGCTGTATCGCTGCGAGATTTGGTCTGCATCTTTGTGCGTTAAAATAGCTGCTAAACGGGGGCAGCGTTAGCTGCGTAGAGAATAGCTTGCACGATTCAGTTTGTCACTCGATTTTAGATATTAAGATTTGAGTACAATATTCCTTTTTATATCCTTTCTCGCACCCATTTGCGAAACGCCCTCAAAGCTGCACTTGTCCCCGCCGTGCGGCTCATTTCTACAAACTGAGAAATGCCTTCAATTACTGGAAAATTAGGAAAAGTAGGGCTAGTTTGAGACTCAATATATTCTTCATCTCCTAGCACATTAATCTGCAATTTATCCTTTTCATACCGCCACAGTTCTGGAACGCCTAGTGCCTGATATGCGTTCAACTGAGTTTTAGACGTAACATCCACTTCAATCGCTAAATCTGGCGGCGGGTCAACCATCAAATCTAACCGTCTTTTGCCAATCATGGTTTCATAATTTTGAATATAAAAGCAGTTATCCGGCTCAATTCCCGCTGCCATTCCTTGCCGTTTAAAAGTTGTCGAGCCATAACACTCTCGCGACCTTTCCTGTTCTTCTAAAAGAATCTTTACCATATCTCCAATGATTTCTTTGTTAAATTCATGTTCTGGTAAAGGCATCCTAATCTCCAAAATTCCTTGAAAATAAGCAATTTGTGCTGCCCTATGTTCGCCCAATTCCTCCAAAATTGCCTCAAAATCTTGCCAGTTGACATCAAAAAACTGTACGCGCTGTCCAGGGGGGACGCTTAATTGCTTTAATTGCAGTGTCACCATCGCGATTGTCCTCTTATTAGAGTCTCTATTACTTTACGTTGAATTGACACAAAATGTCAAATTGTTGTATGCTATTTTAGTGTGAGTTATTAACTAAACATTGCTTTAATAGTTTTTATTGGTACAAGTAAATTGGGCCTAAAGGGGCGCTCGTCTTGTCAGACCGTAAGCGAGTAGGCGTAGCTAGCGTTTGACGGCTCGACTGAGCGCGAGCCGTCAAGTCCGCAGGCATCGCCCTTAAACCCTAAAAGTGCCATTCAGCCAATATAAACTAGGCTTACTTAGTAACAAAAATCCGGTGCTTCGCACGACTACAACTCACGTACATAAGCTGATTATGCGCTCGAATACTGTGGCGGTATTCTTTTAGAAATTGAGCTTTTTGACAAGGGAAAACTTGAGCAAGATACAGCAATTTAGTAGCAACTTTTCTGCCGATATCACTGCTGTCAATTCCCACCTCCGTGAAGGTAGATCCTTGAGAATTATGCACAGTAATTGCCCAACAATTTCTCATGTCTGCAAAGATTTCACAATGGTTATACCATGCCTTCCATAAGCTTGGATTGCTTTTAGCATTTTGCAGTAACCTAGCATTGTCCTGTTGGAATCGGCGAGTGTCACTGTCGTGGAGGATGTAGATTTGGCGGAGGTCGCCTGTATCGGTTTTAACCTGGAGATTCCAAGCTTTATACCCAGAGTACCTATCCTCTCGAAATTCGGCAATTTCCACTTCTGCTGATGTGGACAGAATGACAGTTTTGCCGTCGGGAGCAATAACGGGAGCTTTAGCAATCAACCTCTCTCCAATAATAAATCTGGGAGCATTTTTTCCGTAGATTTTGGCTCTGATTTTGCTATTCCAGTAGGCAACGCGCTCGTTAGTGTAGCAGAGGATGCGAAAGCAGTCGGGGTCTTGAGGGAAAGTAGAAGAGAACTTTTTTAAGGCATATTTCAACAGCGTTTCTTCTCTGACTAGGAAAGCTCCATTTTTTTTATCAAAGCTAAATTTGGAGAAGGGTTTGAATGCTTCTTTGCTCTTAACAGCCGTGCGACAAGCTGTTACAAATTCTAGCAGAGGGCTGCCCGCACCTTGCCTAACGACCTCTGTTAAAATTGCTTTTTCAGGGACGTTGAAAGCTTGGGATTTTTTCTCTTCTATTTCGTCATTAACCGGAGGTAATTGTGCGGGGTCGCCCATGACAATAAGTTGCCGATTGCTACCAAGGAGCAAAGTGCTAGGAATTCTTTCTTGAATGATATTCCACAGTTCTGTTGTCACCATACTACACTCATCAAGAAAGATGGTGTCGTACAGGTGAAGGAAAGAAGGAGAAACTTGTTTGAGGATTTTATTTTGCCCCTGTTTAACTGGAGCTAATCCTAGTAGTTGGTGGATGGTCATAAAGTCTACTCCTATGAGTCCTTTTTCATTAGCCATCCGTCGCAATACGCCTACTGCTTTATTGGTGGGAGCGGTGAAAGCGACTCTTTTTCCAGCGCTGACTAATTGTTCTGCTACTAGGTTGACAAGGGTTGATTTTCCCGTGCCTGCATATCCAAATAGCCCGAATACCCGTTTAGAACTTATGAGAAATTGTTCAATGAGTTGGAGGGCATTGTTTTGTTGAGAAGTTAATTGGAAATTCTTGGGTTTTACGAGTGTTTGAATCATAGAGTAGGTTTGTTCTACTATTTTTCAAACACTCATCAGCGGTAGCTGAGATTTATACAAAAATTAATTAATGAGACGATAATAACAATAGTTTATTAGGTGTATTTTAGCTGTATTCAAGTTTTACATACTAAGAAGTTAGGTTAGAAAGGGCTTGAGTGTTGCATCAGGGAATAATTTAAGGTATGCTTGATTTCAATATCTTTCAGCCTGAGTAGCTTTAATCATACATGAACCGACAGGCCTTGGTAGTCGGGATTAACCGATATCCTTTTATCAAAAATTTGGAAAGACCCGCTTCTGATGCAGAGGCGATCGCGCATCTCCTAGAAACCTACGGCGGTTTTAAGGTGAGTCGGTTGCCGACTGGTATCGCTGATCAGAAATTCAAGGTCAATCCTAAACCTGGTAATGGAGAAGAAGATGTTAACATTAAGGTATTAGAAGAAGCAATCATCCAACTGTTCGCCATAGGAGAAAAAGATTGTCCTGATACAGCCTTGCTGTTTTTTGCTGGACACGGTTTGCGAAAACCGCGCGGATTAAAAGAAGGATTTTTAGCTACCAGTGATGCTTGCCCTAGAAAAGAATTATATGGTTTGGCTTTAAATTCACTGCGAGATATTTTACTAGAAAGTGATGTTAAACAGCAGATTATCTTGCTGGATTGTTGTCATAGTGGCCAATTTATCGACGTATTAAATAAAGCCGATCCAGGAAATGCAGGCAAAGTACGAGATCGCTGTTTTATTGCTGCCTGTAGTGCTTCGGAAACTGCTTACGGCACTGGCAAACATGGCGTACTAACTAGCATTCTTTTACAAGGACTCGATCCGCAGCCGCGTCGAGTTAACGAGTGGATAGATAACCTTTTTTTAGCAGATTTCGTTAACCAACAAATACAAACTAATGAATACTGGCGAAACTTTCCTCAGCGTCCAGTTTTTAACAATTCTGGCGGAGCAATTCAACTCATCCAGGGAGTAAAAATTGGTAACGAAGAAACAGTTAGTACGCGACAACCTGATATTTGTCCCTACAAAGGTTTGCAAGCGTTTGATTTTAACGAGACTGACCCCAAATATTTTTATGGTCGTACTGCATTAACTGGTGAGTTAATTGAAAAAGTAAGAACCGGGAGTTTTTTAGCAGTTCTCGGCCCTTCAGGAAGCGGTAAATCTTCTGTTGTGAGGGCAGGATTGCTTTATCAATTAAAATTAGGACAGCGACTTTTACAGAGCAAACAGTGGAAAATCTTGCCGGTGATTCGACCCGGAGAATATCCACTGCAAAGTTTAGCAGAAGCCTTTGCTGAAGGCAATAAAACTGCCTTACGCTGGCTTAAGGATGCACTCAATCAAAATGTGGGTGTAGCACTACAAGAGTTTGTAGCAGATGTTGAAGCAGAACGGGTATTTTTGGTGATCGACCAATTTGAAGAAGCGTTTACTTTGTGTCAAGGAACTGCAAAACAAGAGGCAGAACGTCAACAGTTTTTTGAGTGTTTATTAGGAGCATTAGATAGCACTGAAAATAAACTCTGTGTTGTTATTACTATGCGGGCAGATTTCTTGGGTAAGTGTGCCGAACAGGAATATGCCGGACTTGCGAAAAAGATTCAAGAGCATTTGGTGACAGTTACACCTATGACTTTTGAGGAGTTGGATGAGGCGATTTGTGAACCAGCCAAACAGGTAGGCTTAGAAGTAGAACGTCGGTTAGTTACGCAGATGATTGTAGATGTGAAAGATTCTGCGGGTAGTTTGCCACTATTGCAATTTTGTCTCACAGCACTTTGGCAGCAGTGGCATCAACAATGGCAACAAGGAAAGCCAGGATTACCTAATCAGCTTACTCTTAATTATTATAACGAATTAGGAGGTTTAAAGGGAACGTTAGAAAAACAAGCTAATAAAGTTTTTGAGAACTTATCAACAGCGCAACAGGAGATAGCCAAGTGGATTTTTATCGAGTTAACGCAGTTGAGAGAAGATGCGGAGGATACTCGTCGGCAAGTTACGAAACATCAATTAGTAGAAATTTTTGGAAGGGGGGAATATTCAGAGGAGCTAGTTGAACAGGTAATTGGGATTTTAAATGATGAAAGAGCTAGGTTAATTATTACGAGCGATGAAAATGGGTTTCCGGTGGTTGATATTGTCCATGAAGCATTGATTCGACATTGGGATAAGTTGTGTGAGTGGGTGAATGTGGAGAGAGAAGCGATTAAACTTAAGCGGAATATTGAGCAAGCAGCGAAGGAGTGGGAGAACAATGGTAAGACTGAAGACTTGGCTTTTCTTTGGCAAGGCTCAAAACTGTATGCAGCAGAGAATTATGCGGGAAGTGTATCACTGTCGAATTTATCGCAAGAATTTATCGAAGCAAGTCAAAAACTTCGGGAAGGTAGCCTCAGAGAAAAAGAAGAACAGCTTGCTAAAGAAAAACAACGCACTGCTGAATTACAACAGGCACTCACCGAATCTAAGTTGCGTGAGCAAGCGGCTAGAGTACAGAATTTGCTCACAGCACAACCAGTTGAGGCTTTAGTGCTGGCTATTCAAACGATGGGACTGAATTTAGATACTTTGCCTAAAAATGCTGCTGAAAATCCACTTCTATTTGCTGAGAAACTACTTGCTCCCGTTCTGTCTAGCCTCAAGATAGCGGTGGAAAAATTCAGAGAATCCATTACTTGCCGGGGACATGAGAAATTTGTTAGTTCAGTCACCTTTAGCCCTAATGGAAAGTTAATTGTTAGTGCCAGTAATGACAGAACTATACGCTTGTGGGATATCAATGGCTACCTCATCAATGAACCTTTCAGAGGACATGAAGATGCTGTCAATTCAATCGCCTTTAATCCAGATGGAAAGTTAATTGTTAGTGGGAGCAGTGACAAAACTGTGCGCTTGTGGAGTCTTACGGGCAAACTTATCGCTACATTGGAAGGTCATGAAGATACTGTCAATTCAACCGCCTTTAATCCAGATGGAACGTTAATTGTTAGTGGGAGCAGTGACAAAACTATACGCTTGTGGGATATCAATAGCCGCCTGATTAATCAACCCTTCAAAGGACATGAAGATACTGTCAATTCAATCGTCTTTAGTCCCGATGGAAATTTAATTGTTAGTGGAAGCAGTGACAAAACTGTGCGCTTATGGAATCTTACGGGCAAACTTATTGCTACATTGGAAGGGCATAAGCGTACCGTTAGTTCTGTTGCTATCAATCCCGATGGGCAGTTAATTGTTAGTGGTAGTACCGACAGAACTGTGCGGATATGGGATCTCTTAGGCAACTCTATTGCTACATTGGAAGGCCATGAGGATGCTGTTAGTTCTATAGCCATTAGTCCTAATGGGTTGTTGATTGTCAGTGGCAGTTATGACAACACTGTACGAGTATGGTTAGGTAGTTGGTGGGCATGGCTGCAAGTTGCCTGTAACAGATTGCGATACAACTCTATCTTTCAAAATCCTCAGACTGAGGTGGAAAAGCAAGCTTGCGAAACTTGTCGCAAGTATGTATGGGATAAAAAATACACAATAAATATTTGAAAGTGGATACATCGATTAAGCGGGTGAGTTTTATCTTGGCATTCGTTGTGGTATCCATAGCAAAAGGAGAGCGATCGCGCTTGCTTCTGTTTCAGAAACGCGATCGCTCTCCCTAACACAAATTCAACTAAACTTATTAAGGGCAAGGAAAGTTGCCATCTTCACTCGGACACTTCTTAGCTTTTGCCACTTGAACCCCATTATTATGCTGCTGAACCGCTGCCAAAACAACCCCTTCCATTCCCAAAATGAACAGCAGCGAGACAAACAAATTTTTCCAATTCATAACTCGGTTCTCCTTTCAATTTAATTGTTTAATCAAGGGAGAAGCGAGGCGGTACCAACCTTAGCTTCCAAAACGTAAAAAACCTCTATCTAGGCATCACCAGTAACGTAATTCCTACGCGACCAACAATGCAGACAGCTTGCTCAGGAATCAAAGTCACTTGGCACTCAACTTTGTAAAGTTGTGCTGGCCAATAAGTCCCCAAACACCGAACTCTCCCTGGCTGCACCGAAGAAATTGTTTCCTCAACAACTCCCTCAATCGCTTCCGAAAAGAGTTCTGGTTTGTCATTACTAAAAAACATTCCTAACTCACCTAAAAACTCAATAGCTTGAGGCATTTAGCAACATTAATTAGCTGCTTTCACCTCAACAACCTCATTCTCAAACGGGCGTGAATTAGTTCTCACCAAAGAAACGATCGCGATCGTCAAAGATGTATCAAACTTGTGTAAAACTTCTGATTAGCCCTCTCAAACCACCACTTCCAGGGAGTTCCGCTATGTCGCGATCGCTCCGAGTTGCACCGCCATTCATCCCGCAAGTCAAAACCGCCGCCCAGCGGACAGGTTGCCCCAGTCAAAAAGTTTTAGCAATGGAACTGGGACTCTCTCGCCCCACCGTCAGCAACTTCCTCAACGGCAAACCCGTTGACTTCCTCAACTTCGTGGAAATTTGCGAAAAACTGGGGCTCGACTGGCAAGCGATCGCAGATATCGACGGCATCTCACAAAGTATCCCCACCCCGCCACCCCTAACTCACAAACGCCACGACTGGGGGGATGCTCCCGATGTCTCCTCTTTTCGCGGGCGCGACACCGAACGTGCTAACCTAGAGCGGTGGATCGTCCAAGATAATGCTCACTTAGTAGCTTTATTAGGCATGGGTGGCATTGGCAAAACGGCATTATCAGTCCGTCTCGCCCAACAAATTTGCGATCGCTTCGAGTACGTTATTTGGCGCAGTCTCCGCAACGCCCCGCCCGCCTCGGAAACCTTAGCAACATTAATTAAATTCCTATCTCATCAAGAGCAAAAAGCAGATTTTCTAGCAACTTTTGAGGCGCAATTATCGCGACTAATGGAGTGTTTGCGAACCTCTCAATGTCTGATTATTTTGGATAATATCGAGTCAATTTTGCACAGCAGTGGTGGCGGATATCGAGACAACTGTGAAGGCTACGGCGAACTTTTCAAGCGAGTAGGAGAAACGCCCCATCGCAGTTGCCTTATCCTCACCAGTCGCGATAAATTGAGAGAATTAGCGACCCTCGAAGGTGAAACTCTACCCGTCCGTTCTTTGCCATTAAAAGGTTTGACAACTATCGAGGGGCAAGCCATTTTAAAACTCAAAGGGTTATCGCTTTCGGCGGCGAATCAAACTAAAGAATTGAGCGATCGCTGTGGTGGCAACCCCTTAATCTTAAAAATTGTCGCTGCAACTATTAAAGATTTATTTGATGGCAATATTGAGGAATTTCTCAAGCAAAAAACCATTGCCTTTGAGGATATTCGCACCCTGTTAGATGAGCAAATCAATCCCTTATCAGATATAGAAAAGCAGATTATGTACTGGTTGGCAATAGAAAGAGAGCCAGTTTCGACGCAAATTTTACAAGCAAATTTATTGCTATCTGTTGCACAACCGACCTTACTCACAGCTTTAAAGTGTTTAGTTCACCGTTCATTAATTGAAAAAAGTGATGGTAATTTTACTCTGCAACCCGTTGTCATGGAATACATGACAGAACGATTAATTGAGCAAATTTGCAGAGAAGTTACTGGGGGAGAAATTGCACTTTTTAACAGCTTTGCTTTAATGAAAGCCACTACTAAAGACTACATTCGAGCCGCGCAAACTCGTTTCATCGTTAAACCAATTACTGACAAATTCTTAACGACTTTTGGCAACTTATCGAGAGTGGAACAGCAACTCAAACATATCTTATTACAACTACAGCAAAATTCAGCTTCCCAATCTGGCTATGCTGCGGGAAACATTCTCAATTTCCTCGTCTATTTGCAATGCGATTTAACCGGATATAATTTTGCTAATCTCACTGTTTGGCAAGCTTTTCTCAGAGATGCCAATTTACATCAAGTTAACTTCGCCCATACTCATTTAGAAAACTCAATTTTTAGCGAAGCACTTAGCAGCATTTTCTCAGTAGTATTTAGCTCAGATGGTAAAATTTTAGCTACAGCAGATTATACCGGAAAAATTCACCTTTGGCAAGTCAAAGACGGTCAAAAAGTTTTTACCTTTGAGGGAGAAGGTCAATATTTACGGCGGTCAATTGCCTTTAGTCCTAGCGGTGAAGTTTTAGCTAGTGGTGGCATTGAAGGAAGTGTACAACTGTGGGATATTAGCACAGGTGAATGTTTGAAAGCTTTGCAGGGACACGCGGATTGGATCAATGCAGTTGCCTTTAGTATTGACGGCAAATTTATAGCTAGTGGTAGTAGCGATGGAACTATAAAATTATGGGAGATTGCAACTGGTGAATGCAGACAGACGTTGCAGGGACACGGGGATTGCGTTCATGCAGTTGCTTTTAGTTGTCGAGGCATTTTAGCCAGTGGTAGCCGAGATAATGAGATCCGCTTATGGGATGGGTCATGTGGAGAGTGTATTGCTATTTTTCAAGGACATGAGAAGTCAGTTTATAGCGTTGCCTTTAGTCCTAACGGAGAATTTTTGGCAAGCAGCAGTGGGGATGGTTTAGTGAAGTTATGGAATGTGGAAAGTCGCCAATGCCAAGCGACTTTGCCAGGACATGACAATCTAGTTTTAACGGTAGCTTTTAGTTTTGATGGGGAAATTTTAGCCAGTGCTGGCTATGATAAAATAGTGAGATTATGGGACATCAGCGATGTTGAAAACTGCCGTATTGTTGCCTGTTTAGAGGGACATAAAAATTCGGTGCGTTCAGTTGCTTTTAGTCCGCGAGAGAGAGTTTTCGCCAGTGGCAGTGTTGATTATAGCGTCAAATTATGGAATCTTCAAGAAGTAGAAAACAGCCGTGCAATTATTACTTTACAGGGATACACAACTTGGATTCGTGCGTTAGCATTTAGTTCCCAAGGTCAAATACTGGCAACTGGTAGCAGCGATCGCCTTGTCCGGTTATGGGATGTTAATACTGGCAAGTGTTTGGCAACTTTATCAGGACATACAGATACTATCTTTTCAGTGGTATTTAGTTCTGATGGAAAAGTGCTTTTTAGTGGCAGTGGTGACGGTACGGTGAAGGTGTGGAATGTGGCAACGGGTAAGTGCTTAATGACATGGCAAGCGCATCAGTATCGAGTGCAATCGGTGGCATTTAATCCTAATATAAACCAAGGGGAAATTTTAGCGAGTGGTGGTCGTGATTCTTGTGTAAGATTATGGGATGTAAGTAAAGGGAAGTGTTTGGCAACTTTTTCAGAGAATAATGAGCGAGTGAATGCAGTTGCTTTTAGTAATAATGGAGAGATTTTAGCCAGTGGTTTGTTTAATGGAACAGTTAAGTTGTATGATGTTGGCACGGGTGAATGTCTGGGAATTTTACAGGAAAATTCTCGACCAATTCAGTCAATTGCTTTTAGTCCAGATGGTCGATTTTTAGCAACTGCCAGTATTGACAATTTGGTGCGTTTGTGGGATGTGAATACTTATCAATGTTGTGCTGTTTTGCCAGGGCATACTAATTGGGTGAATGCCGTTGCTTTTCATCCTGAAGGGACTATTTTAGTGAGTAGCAGTGGTGATGGGACGGTGCGAGTTTGGGATGTTGCTACTTATGAATGTTTAGCGATTTTGGCAGGACATAATAATTGGGTTTATGCGGTTGATTTTAGTGCGGATGGGTCAATGGTGGCGAGTGGGAGTGCGGATGAAACGATTAAGTTATGGGATACTAAAACCTGGGAATGTTTGAAAACGCTGCGAATTCCTAAACCTTATGAGGGGATGAATATTACTGGGGTAACGGGTTTATTGGAGGCAACAATGGCTACACTTTTAGAGTTGGGGGCAGTGGAAAGTGGAAATTAAAATTCCGGGTGATTAGAAATCGCGCAGCAACGCGGGCACACCAATAAATGGCGATTAGAAATCGCGGCTACACAAACAAAGTCCGCCTACGCGGACTGGGAGAAAAAGGAGGTAATAAACATGGTTTTGGTAGTGGATAGGAGATTAGGAAAAGAGGGGGTCTATTCGCCTTAGCCAGTTTAATTGTTGTGCGAAATTATTGGGGTTATTGGCTTTGAGGACTTTGACAGTAATTTGAATAATTTGCTGACCTTGAAATGGGGAATTATTGTCTGTATCGCCGCGTTGTTCTAGTTCGCCGCGAGTTAGCAAGGCTTCGGAAAGTTCTTTTTCATTGGGCAACCATTGGGAATTAAAGTTATTAGTAGCATTTAATTGGTTGAGGGCTACTTGAAATAGTTGGTCGAGGCTGGTATTATCAGCAATAACAGGGATAAGACCGAGATAGATGAATTCCCAGTCATCGGGATCGAGTTCGAGTTGTTCGCCAATTTCAAAAAGTTTTGTTCGTTGAGACTGAGTGAGAGGCTGTTCTAGGTTTTTGAGTGCTCGCAGGAGGGCGAGAAGGGTTTTGTCAGGGGAGGGAAGATTCATTGGGGGCGATCGCACTTACTTGGTATAATCAGATTCATCATAGTGGATGGGTGACATGAAGCGGCAAGCGTTGGTGGTTGGGATTAACAGATATCCGTTTCTCAAACAACATTTGGAATACGCGGCTGCTGATGCGGAGGAAATTGCCCGTTTACTCAGACAGTGCGGCCAGTTTGAGGTAAAAGTCCTTCCTGAAACCTACCAGGATGGGGCTATTCAGGTTGAGGAGAAGGGTTTGGTGAAAGGGGACACTCTACGAGAAGAAATCTCGAAACTATAAACATTTAAACTCCCAACAATAAGCTAAAAATCAATGAAACGAATCGCCCTAGTAATAGGAATCAACCGCTATCCCCTCCTCAAAGAAAACCCCACCGACGAACCCCGAAACCTCGCCACAGCGGCCAGAGATGCAGAAGCGATCGCACGTCTCCTAGAACTCTACGGGGCCTTTGAAGTCCATCGCCTCCCCGCCTGGGAAGACACTTCTCAATTCGATCTCATCGGCCTCGTCAAACAATCAGAACTCGAAGCCGCCATTACCCAACTTTTCCAGCCTCAAAGCAACCGCATTCCTGATACCGCCCTCCTATTTTTTGCCGGTAACGGTTTGCGGCGGAAACACGAAGACGATTCAACAGAAGGATTTTTAGCTACCAGCGACTCTAACCCTAG
Organism: Kamptonema sp. UHCC 0994; assembly: GCF_029167235.1. Taxonomy (GTDB): domain Bacteria; phylum Cyanobacteriota; class Cyanobacteriia; order Cyanobacteriales; family Microcoleaceae; genus Kamptonema. Next base: position 61,808 of record NZ_JARFTR010000141.1, read on the forward strand.
AAAAAACTTGTGGGGCGTTTCCCTGCGATGGTTGCGCCAAATCTTGCAAAATAGCCCCGTCAGACAACAAATAATCTGGCTAGATAGCAGTTTCAGCGGCGAATTATTCAACTTTACCGATACCGAAACTAGCGATCGCCCTTTAGATCGCTGCTTCATCACCGCTTGCCAGAAATCAGAAATCGCTTACGCCCGCGACGGTAGGGGTTTACTCACCCGCGCGATCGCACTTGCACTCGATCCTACCAAACAGGGCGATTACACGACTAACGACACCCTGAAAAGTGCGATCGCACAAGCATTTGCACAAGAAAACCTCCAACATCCCATTTGCGACATTAGCGGCACAATTCTCCTCACAGCCACCCGTCGGGAAGATATCGAACGCTTAGACTTTTCAGAACATCCCCTCGAAATACTTTGGCGACATTCCCGCGACTGGTTTGCTGACAATGAACCTGAAGAAGTTTTAATGACACATAATGCTAATTTAGTCAGTAAATACTTCTTTGGCAATCCTCCAGATTTAGAGAAAGCCAAAGGCTATAAAGAGGCGGTTGAAACTGCACTCGGAGTGACTTTCCCCGCTACTTGGTGGGAGAAAGAAAACTTTATTGAAATCTTACACGAATGCCTAAAATCCCTCTGTGGAGATTTCTTTCACGGTTGTAATGAAGCAGGCGATCGCCATATTTCAGTCGGTTCTGCTTATTTAATCGCCTTGATGGTTCATCAAAAAACTTGGGGAAACATTGAACCATTAACTAAATTTGCTACCGCCACAGATTGGGAATGGGGAAAAATCAAAAAAGCACCTAAAGCCTTCCTATTTCCCTACCAAGATCAAAATACATCTGCCTTATCTGCTAAAAATTTGTATGACCTTTTTCTTCACTTATTTGAAAAGCGAGGTCAAGCAAGTAGTTCACAAATCAAAAAAGCCTTTTTTGACAAAGAAGGCAAAGTGCTGAAAATCCAATTTCAGTGGTTCGCTAATCAAGCGGCTGAGGATAGCGATAAGAGTTTAGCAAATTGGTCATCTCAACTGGCTCAAGAAGACAATATCTTAATTCCAACCCAACTCAAAAATACTCGCTATGCAATTTTGCGTGTGTGGAGGAGTATGCTGGCCAGTCAAGATGGCTTTATGGGTTCTGGCACTATTGGAATGAAAAAAGATACTTTAATATTAGCATCTTTATTATGAGGAAAACTAGCAAATGGTAGCATTAGAAGGTAGATTAACTGCTTGTATCGTCTGTACAGATGGCGATGGTGTCAGACAGGAAGCATGGGTAAATGTTCTCTTAGAGAGTAATTATTTTGATCCTATTTATGTTGTTTATTCAGACGGCGGTTTAAGGCAATACACACTTGCCGATCGAACAGGGGAGGAAGGAACATTAGACACTTTAACAAAAGTAACAGTTGCCTTTGTCCATTCTAGCGACGCTGATTTAGCATTTGAGTTAAAAATTAATGAAATAGCTGATAAAATATTTCAATTTAATAGCCCTGGTAACTCCCCTTGTGACGGCTTAGGTTTGCTAATTCTGCGAAAAACAAAATCCCAATTTAAAATTAACGTTAGTGAAATTGAAGCCGCCATACCTTACATAAAAGGTCAAACAAATGAGTACCCTTCTTTGTGCCGTAGAAGTGAGAATATTTGTGAGTGGCATTCTCTCATTGATGAAGCCGAAGTGACAAGTAAAAAAGAACGCCAGGACGATCTTAAGCACCTCCACCTGTTAGTAAAAAATCAGCCACCTTCCCAAAAAAGTGATTGTGCAGACGCTTACAAGCAAGTTTATCACTTTTTAGGCTCTCCCAAGCCAATCCTCTATATTTTGGATGATTACAACAATTATATAGAATGCACAGAGAGTGTGTATCACCCCAAACAAATCTGCAAACACATTGCTAACTATTACCATGAAACTCAACAAAAAGAGCCAGTTAAAAAATTTGAAAAAATTCTAAAGGGATTTTGTTTGATCTTAAACAACTTATCTTTAGCTTTTACTATCAAAGCTCCTCCACTTAAATTTGACAAGTCAGAACCCAGTTATGAATTAATCTGCCAAACAATTCCGTTGAAAGAGATCGCGCAAGATGCTTCCCAAATTGCTGCTTTTATTATAGACTTAGAATGGTTGCCAACTTTCGATAAACAACCAGCAAACTCAAGTAACCGAGACGGGCGCGAACAATGGAAAAAAATGGGGAGTATGGCAATTGATATTCTCTCCGAACACTATCCAGAAATACCCTCTTTTATTTTCACAGGCTTAAAGCCAAGTCAAGAAATTCAAGAGGCATTAATACATGGAGCTTATTGGGGTTTTCATAAAGAAGAATCTCACCATTACTTACCGAAAGATTCCAACAGCGATCCTAAAGATATTTCCGAAAAACTCAACTGCATTACCCTCGAACAACACCTCACCAAAGCCGCCGATCGCTGCTATGGTTCCTATCAAGAAGTACCCTTTCCCAAACAGCTTAACACTGATGCCAGTCCCCGCATCTGGCAGCAATTAACTAAAAGGCTCAATATTAAGCAGTCCCTAAATGAGTGCGATCGCGGCCAAGCTTTGAAAAGACTTATCGCCGGACTTTTACCCACTGCGGAACAAGTCGAACCCCTCAAAATTCTCTCAGGTGGAAAATCTCAAGCACAAGCAACTTTTTTAGTTAGTCCCATTTGCCAAAACGATCAACTCGCAACCCGCTTTATTAAAATAGGCCCTTGGTTAATTATCCAGAAAGAGTATTTATCCTATCAAAAAGTGATTCAACCGAGGCTGAATAGTTATACAGCAAGTCTGATTCATAAGCCAATTTTAACAAAAGTTGATCAGGAACAATTGCCTTGGGGTGCGTTGATGTATTCCCTAGCAGGGTTTCCTGAAGGCTATCAAAATCTCCACTCTCTCAATGAACTGTTTGAACAGCAGATGAAAACCCAAAAAGGGGGAGATTTTCTAATGGAATGCGTACAGAATACGTTAGAAAAGGTACTATTTCCTCTCTATCAGTCGGGAATTTCTAAACCGACAAAAAAACAACCTATTTGGTGTTGGTTAGGTGATGTATTGCCGTCTTTTTATACTGGCAAATTGATTCCTCTAACCGCAATAGAATCTCTGGATTTTCTGGATCAAGATACAGCTAGTAACGATGTGTTTGTCATCCCATCTCCAACCGTGGAGAAAACCAGTGAAGCCGACTGGCAAAAGGTATTTGCCAAGCTGAATGAACTCAACGAATTAATTGTTAAGAATCCCGCTCAGAAAGTTTTGCTATCTGGCTGGAAGTTATTCTATATTGATGTGAAAGAAACAGCGGAAGAGGCGAACATCGTTTTAGTTCACCCCCTTCTGGGAATGAGAGTTTATTTAACAGGCGATCGCACTGATATTTGCTTGCGGTTTGGTGCAACTTGGATTCGTCCGGGAATGTTAGTTAATGTATTAGTTTGCTTGGATAGTAAAGCACAAAAACAGCAAAATGTCAATAATAATCTTTCGGCGTTTCATTGGTCAAAGTCGGAAGAGAATAAGCCGAAATTAGATAAAGTTGAGTTGATTTTAGAGAAATTTCGGGAAGTCAATAACTTAGATAAAAAATGGCTTCGTTCACCTCTTGAAGTTTTTGGCAATCTTTTCTATCAGGATGACAAATATATTACCATTACAGGTCACGCAGCGCCGATTCACGGCGACTTAAATTTAAACAATATCCTTTATCCAGCCAGCGAAACCTGCGGCTGGTTGATAGATTTTGAGCGAGTTAAGGAACAAGGATTAATTGCTTTCGATTTAGCGAAACTGGAGGGAGAAATTTGGATTAATCACCTTTTGCCGTATCTTCAGGAATTGGCGGCTATATCGCCACAAGATATCGTCTCAAGCTGCTTTCAATTGCTTTATTTTTCTTTGCAAGCACTAGATTTTTCGGGAGATGAAGGGGCATTTTTTAAGACTAAGATCGGAAGTACAGAGTCCTTTTCATTAATGTCTGAGACTCTGTTAATTCCTGTAGCCAATGCTTTTCGAGTTATCAAGGCGATTCGGATATTTGGGATGTCAAAGTGCAAGTTGACGATGGAGGAGTTTAGATGGGGTTTAGCTGGTTATTTTTTTAATGCTGCTAGGCTACATTTTCCACCAAGTCGGGAAAAATCTGATAATTATTCTGCGACTTTTGCATTTTTAGCTTCGGCATGGCATTTAAGTGCAGTTTTGCCTTATAATCAAGATTAAATATTACTGGCTTTTAAGCAAGTAGCAATGACGAGGAAAGCCTTAGTAGTCGGAATTAAGCCTTATCCCAATTTCAGAGGAAAAAAGCAACGGCAGGATTTAGCAAATGCCCCTCTGGATGCGGAGGCTATTGCTCAAATTCTGAGAGATTATGGGCGGTTTGAGGTGAAGGTACTGCCAGAAACCTGTGCTGAGGGAGCCTATCAGGTTGATGAAAAGGGACTGGTTAAGGCAGAAATGCTGCAAGATGCCATCTATGAACTGTTTGTAGAACCCGCAGATGGTAAGCTTCCTCAGACGGCATTGCTGTTTTTCGCCGGACATGGTTTAGCAATTGATGAATATGGCGAAACTGTTGGTTATTTAGCAACAAGTGAAACAAATATTGAACAAAAAAAATGGGGAGTGAGGTTAGACTGGTTAGCGAAACAATTGGGTAAAAGTAAGGTTTCAGAGCAGATTGTTTGGTTAGATTGTTGTCATAGTGGAAGGTTAACTCAAGAGATTTTTGAGCAGGCAAAACCAGCTAATCAAAATGATGTAAAACGATTTATTATTGCTGCTTGTCGGGACTCGGAAACAGCCTACGGTGTAGATGGTCATGGGGTGCTGACACACCTTTTACAAAAAGCACTCGATCCTGAACAATATTCAGTTGGTTCTGATATTAATAGTTCGGAAATTCAGGCAGCGGTAGAGCGAGAATTTAATGCTCATCCTAAGTTTAAAACTTATCCGCAGCGACCGATTTTTTTCTCGTTTGGCAGACCGATTCACTTTTGGGGTGGTAGAGGGATAAAATCAGTTGTGGGTCTAAATCCTGTTAGTGAAAAATTTGAGATTAATATTGATACTTTAGTGCAGCAAGTACGCCAAAGTCTTCACGATAAAATCCAAAATTTGTACGGTACGATGCAATTATTGGATGTTGCCCATCCTGTTGAAATTGGCCGCCTTTATGTGGATGTCAACGTCCTTGATGAACCCACCAGCTACAAGCGATTAGAGATTAATGACTTACTGGAAGGACGGGACTATCGGCAAGATTTTGATCGTTTTGGGTTATCAAAAGTACAGCAGCGAGTACCAGGACTTCAGGCAGTTATCGACCATCCGAAATTGATGGTTTTGGGCAAACCAGGCGCGGGGAAAACTACCTTTTTGCAGCACGTTGTAATTGAGTGTAATAATGGCAATTTATTGCCTGATAAGGTTCCCATTTTAATCAAGCTGAGAGATTTTGTTAGCAAAGCCAAAAAGACAGAAAATTTTAGTTTAGAGAATTACGTCGCCTCCGATTTGCGGGGGTGCGGTCAATCGGAAGTGACAGCATTACTCGAAGCGGGTAAAGTCTTGCTGTTGCTGGATGGACTGGATGAGGTTTCGGGAGTCGATAGCGATGTGGTAGTGGATGAAATTAGAGAATTTATCGAAACCTATTACCAAAATTATGTAATTTTAAGCTGTCGCATTCAAGCGCAAAAGTACAGATTTGAACGCTTCGCCTATGTGGAAGTAGCGGATTTTAACTCCGATCAAATAGCAACTTTTGCTCGGAAATATTTTGTTGCTACTGCGGGAAAGCAGGGAGAAGCGAAAGCACAGCAATTTTTAGCAAAGCTGAATTTACAAGAGAATCAACAAATCCGCGAGTTGGCGGGTACTCCTATTTTGCTAAGTTTAACCTGTAAGGTTTTTGGCGATACGGGCAAGTTCTATTCTAAACGTCACGAATTATATAAAGAAGGGTTGGAACTTCTCTTGTCTAAGTGGGATGACTCGCGGGGAATTAAGCGAGATAATGTTTATCGAGATTTATCTGTAAAGCGGAAACAAGAACTTTTGAGTTATATTGCTGCTAAGAAGTTTGAGCAGAGTCAATATGTGTTGTTTACACAAGATGAAATTCAGGGATACATTGCTGAGTATTTAGAAATTTCTTTAGAGGAAAGTCAAGTTGTACTGGAGGCGATAGCCTCACAGCATGGCTTATTGGTAGAGCGATCGCAGCGTATTTACTCTTTCTCTCATTTGACGTTTCAGGAGTATTTTACTGCCAAATATTTTGTTGATAAATTTGCTTGGCAAAGCTTGCTCCTTCACCTTACAGCCCCAACCTATTCAGAAGTTTTTAAACTAACCATTTCTATGCTAAATAATGCTGATATTCTGCTGTTATTAATGCTTGAAAAAATCCATGCACTTGTGGCTTCTGACATAAATATACAACACTTTCTTATTTGGGCGAATCAGAAATCTCTTTCTGTGAAAGTTGCTTATAAATTAGCCGCAATCCGCGCTCTTTACCTTGGTACTGAGCAGACTCTCGCTCTCGATATCCAACGTATGCTTTCCCTCAACCTTGGTCTTGACCTTGATCTTAACCTTGACCTCAGACATGAACTTGAGCTTGATCTTACTCTTATTCTCGCTTCAAATACTCTTCGTTCTCGCGAACGCTACCTCGCTCTTGATCAGGCTCACAACTACAGCCACGATATTAAACTTAAGCAATTACTGGGGAAATTAAAGAAGGGACTTCCTGATAGACAAAACCTAAAAAAATATAAAACATGGTGGCAAACAAACGGTCAGACGTGGATCAACACTTTAAAAAGTGTGATGAAAGAACGTCGTAATATAGGTCACGATTGGCAGTTCAACAATGATCAGCTAAAAATGCTCAGGCAATATTATGATTCTAATAAATTGTTAGTAGATTGCCTGAATAGTGGCTGTAGAGTAAGTGATGAAGTAAGAGAGGAAATTGAAGATACATTATTATTACCCATCGCAGAAATTGAACGGCGAAAACGGGAAAGACAAAAAGGGGATAATCCCGAATAGCAACCGATCGCTACTTACCTTTTAGCACTAAGCGTCAATCACGCGATCGCAACCAATGGAGGAAATAAGCAAATCCCGAAGCCAGAATACCCACACCTACACACGCCATGAAGAAAAAAGACCAAGTTAAGCCCGGATCGTACTTCAACGGCGATGCTTCGTTTGTCCCCCCAGAAGTTGGTGTAGTAATTTGTTGAATTAGAGGTGCGACAGCAGTCGCAGTTAAAGAAGCGGTTGCGGCCCCAACACCTAAAACTTCAACAAAAGTTTGAAAGCGGCGATCGCGCTTCGCTTGGTCAATTTCAATCGCGCCACGAATGCTATTAATTAAGCTTTCTAATAACCTCAATCCTGGATTAAGACTTGTATAATCTTTCTCAACTTGAAGCATATACTTTTGCTCAACCATCAAGCTAAATTTCTCTAAAAACTTTAAATTACTCGGTCGCTGCGATTCCGCAATTGGCAATAAAGAATGCAGCAAATCATTTTCCGATAAATTTTGATTAGCAGGCACAATCAGAGATCGAATCAACTCTGGCATCATCAGAGAAATAGCTTGTCCCTGAGTTTTTTCCTCCATCCTGATTAAACGTTTTTGATAATTAGAAAGATTAGTTTCTATTGTCCGAAGCTGAGTTTCAATTTGATTCAGGAGAACCGTATAATGAGCAAGAGTATGTTGTGCCTTATCTAAAGTTTTGCGGAGTCGCTTCAGGTCAAAATTTTGGTAACTATTGCTTTCTAGTTCCCCAACACAATCTGAAACTGTGCTAAAATCATCTTTAATATTCTGCTTTAAATCTCGGCTTTGATTGTAAGCCCAAATAATTTTACTACGGTAGTTCAAAAGGCGTATCCAGTCAAAATTAAATCGAGAAGCTACCCTAGCACTCGATTCATCAGGGTAAAGCGCAATGATGACATGAGATTTTCCCTGTAAACCCGCCGTAGGAGTTGTCTGAAAAGCATCATAACCCCACAATTCAAAAAGCGTTCCTCCTAATAACTTTCCTTGCCCCTGATAGTCTTGCTTCCAATTGCCACTTGAGTTAAAATATTTATAACAATCCCTGGCCATCGCTTCAGGATTGCTAAAAGCACTATTGATCTGACCTGAAATTAACCAGGTTTCCCCCAAAGTTGCCCTTTCTCCTTTTCTTCTCCGGTCAATTTCAGCTTTTAAATAGGCAAAACAGCTAGGCGAATATGCTTTACCTTTGCTCTTAGCATTATCTCCTGTCGCTTCCACTGAACAGTCAAGCTGTAAACCGTAAGTATCGCCCATTCTGACTGGATAGTAGCGCCCCTTTAACGAATACTCTCCTTGCTGTTTTTCAAACCAAATTTTCTTATTTTTGATATCCAAATTTTTATTGTCTTGGATGCTTTTAAGTAATTCAGCATATTCTACTTCTATCGGGGGATCGTACTGAGCGATCGCCTCCAGTAAATCGTCAGACTCTAACCCATCAGAATTTATAAATTTTTCGGAGAAAGGTAACTTTTTCCGAAAATTTGCTCGGTTTTGATTAATTTGTGCTTCCGTCTCACCCAAACCATCTCGCAAGTCATAGAGAAATAAATCTAGTGTTGGATAAATTAGTTGGTTCATGGATTAAGTTGCTATCACTCCGCAGGCGGTAAAAAAGTTTTGATAATTCGTTCCAACCAATTCAATTCTCTAGCCGCCACTACGGGATTTGACCCTTTCAAAACCTTCTGTGCTACTTTTTGAGAAGTATTAAGAATTTCTAGGCTTTCAAACTCCGGTTCCCCTTCATCATAGCCTCGCCTTTCGATGCTATTATCAATGGGATTTACCTGGGCAAGTTCCCTCCCAGTGGGGAGCAATTGCCGCTCTTGATTACCATCTAAAGTATTGAGATGAGTTAAGATATCTTGAAAGTTCTCATTGAGGGAAGGATTATCGGAAATAATCGCGATTAAGCCCTCTCGAATGAACTCCCAATCATCCGGGTCAAGCTCAAGTTGTTCGCCCACCTCGTATAATTTAGCTCGTTCAGTCTCGGTCAGAGGTGTCTTTAAAGTTTTTAGGGCCAGCAACAGAGCCAGCAGGGTATTGTCAGAGGAGGATGTAGCCATTAGCAATTAGGGCAAACTCTCAATTAAAATTAATCATAGTCGATGTGGCGCACATGAAACGGCAAGCTTTAGTTATTGGGATTAACCGCTATCCCTTGCTCAAGGACAAACCAACCGATACAGGGAAACACCTCCATGCACCTTATCACGATGCGATCGCGATCGGCAAAATGCTCAATCGCCCCCAAGAAAACCCTGATTTCTCTTGGTGCGTGGAAAACCTGCTTTCTAACGATGGGGAAACCGGGAATGTTGTAAGCGCCAACGAACTCCGGGATGCCATCCGTAACCTATTTTTACCTAATACCCAAACGCCGCCAGAAGTCGTGCTGCTATTTTTTGCGGGACACGGACTGCGGGATAATAACGGGAAAGTTTACCTCGCCCACAGTAACGTCAAACCCAGAACCGGTGAGTGGGGTTTTCCCCTCGATGAATTGCGCCAATTGATGCTTGAAAGTACGATTCCCCGGCAGATTGTTTTGCTGGATTGCTGTCATAGTGGTGATTTGCTGAATTTTACCTCAGAGGATATCGAACAGTGGCAACTGGGAGGAAATCGCCTAATTATTGCAGCCGGTCGGGACGATCGCGAGGCCAGAGGAGGGAGCATCCCGATTTTGCAAAAAGACTGGCAGCAGATACAATAAAGAGACTACCGAAGGTAAAAAAATGAGCATAACTCCCGAAGAACAATTGCGCCTATCAGCTTGTATTCAGGAGATTTCGCA
>NZ_JARFTR010000177.1 GCF_029167235.1 Kamptonema sp. UHCC 0994
CCCGCCCCCCGCAGCCCAAATATTCCAATTCGATATACAATAAAACACTACAAAAACTATCAGTTAAATTGCCCCTAGTCGTGCGGGGCTGCGCGATCCTCTCTGCTGACAAGCTACGGGAAAGATTTTGAGCAAAAAAATAAATTTTTATGTCCTTACCCCGCCCCGTCTCAGATACCCTTGTTGACCTGCTGAAGCCAATCGCACAGAGTTTGGGAGATCGATTGGGAGCAACTGTTACCAGCTATTCTTTTTCTGAAGGGTCATCGGGAGTCCAGGCCCTTCGTCACCAAGTCAAAAAAGATCGGCGCTGGATTCAAGCACAAATTCAATTTCTACAGCGGCAAGAACGTCGGGAACAAGAATTAAGAGAGATTACGAGCGTAGAAAAAGTACGCGCTAACGAGCTAAGAGAAGAAGAATTAAGAGACAGGCGAGAAATTAGTAGATTGTGCCGGGAACTGATGCGGGAGTTGCAAGCAGAAGCAATTAAGATCAAGCTGAGTGAGATTCAAATTATTTGGGATCGAGATACTTGGTTTTCCAATTTGAGCAGACAGGAAACAGAGCAAATTTTGCAGCAGCAACAACACCGATTATTGTTGTTAGTTTCTCCAGCCAAAATTAGCAAAGATTGCCCAGATTCTTTCCGGCATAACTTAAATATTGAATTACCCGCTAAGTTGAGAGCCTTTTTGAGCCAGTATTATCCTCAACATAGTGAAACTTGTCCAGTTCAGTTTTACGGTGACTATTTTAAACAGCCAATTTCTGATATTGATGTGGAGCGGTTGCAGACAATTTTAGGCCCAGTGCCGACAGCGATTCTTTATAGTGATATCAGCGACTATGAAGTGAATTTTCATGTTGGTTTTTGGGGAATGGTAAATCAAACTGTTTCCTTGGTATCCATTCAGCCTTGGAACTGGGAAAAAGTTTATGAACAGTTGGGAGCAGATGGTACTGATGAAAAAGTATGTCTACGAATTATTAGACAAATAATTGTTTCAATACATAAGCTATTAGCAGGATTTTTAGCAGATTTATATTACTTAACTATCGATTTTAACTATGAACCACAACTTTACTATTTAAAATCTGAATTCGTTCAAGAATGGTTTGCTCAAGAATGGGTTGAACCTTATATTGAAAGCCTGAAAGTGATTCAGCGACAGCAACGAGCCGCTTGTGAAGTAGAGTTACGCCGACTGGCAGATCGAGAAAGTAGAGCTAAGCTTCAGCGCGATCTTTTAGGCGAAGCTGAGCGTCAGCGCCGAGAAAAAGCTGCGGCTGAATACAAGCGGCAAGAACAAGAAGTGTCTAAAGTTAAAACTCAGATATGGCAATGTGTTTACACTTTACCTGGACATTCATCCTTTGTAAATTCGATTGCTATTAGTCCCGATGGACTAATTCTAGCTAGTGGGAGTTGGGACAGAACTATTAAGCTCTGGAACTTAGAAACGGGGGAGTTGACAAGCACTTTAACTGGACATTCAGATCGAGTAAATTCGGTGGCGATTAGCTCTAATGGAGATATTCTTGTTAGTGGTAGTTCTGACGAGACTATTAAACTTTGGAATCTGCATAGCGGGGAGTTGCTTTGCACTCTTCCCGGACATTCTATTGGGGTTAATTCTGTTGCTATTAGTCCTGATGGGAAACTTATAGCTAGCTGTGGCGGTAGTGACTATACAATTAAGCTTTGGCATCTGGAAGGTGGCGAATTACTGCGGACTTTGAGGGGGCATTTAGATGATGTTAATGCTGTGGTTTTTAGTCCTGATGGTCAAGTTTTGGCGAGTGGAAGTTCGGATGCGACGAGTAAGGTTTGGGATGTGGAAACTGGAGAGTTACAGCGTACTCTTTCTGGTTTGAATTTGGGGGTTAATTCTATTGCGATTAGTCCTGATGGAGAGACGCTTGTAAGTGTGAGGAATGATTACACGATTAAGCTGCGAAATTTGCCGACGGGGAGGCTGATGCGAATTTTGAGTAATAATCAACGTAGAGGTAATGATGTTGGCAATTCTAGCAGGGGTAATGCGCCACACATTTTGAGGAATTATGTAGGTAGAGGTAATTCGGTGGCGATTAGTCCTGATGGCTTGACTCTGGCTAGCGGCAGTGATGATAATACGATTAAGATTTGGAATGTGGCGACTGGGCAACTGATGACTACTCTGACGGGGCATTCGGGGACGGTTTATTCGGTGGCGATCGCACGGGATGGCAATACTCTAGTCAGTGGTAGTGCGGATGAGACGATTAAGGTTTGGCGGCGGGATTAAGGCAATTAGGGTGGCGCTGCTTTGGGAAGGAGAAAAGAATTTTTTTTAGTGCTTGCGGATTTGGAAAAGGTGTGTTACGATGATAAATCGAAGTGCTGGCGTAGCTCAGTGGTAGAGCAGCTGATTTGTAATCAGCCGGTCATGGGTTCAAATCCGATCGCCAGCTTTTTTAGTTGAAGCTAATTTATTGACGCTCAAACTATGCTTCATCGCTTACAGGCGATCGCGATCGCGACTCTACTCTTTAATATTTCTACTATTGCTTTAGCTCAAATTGACCAGAACCCCTCACCAGATCGAAATGGGAATTATAACACAATTCAGAGGAAAGATGTCAACGGTAAACAAATGGAAGGAGTTTACTACGAACACCGTTCATGGATAGTTATTGCTACCAGTCTTAACTGTCGTAGTGCCCCTGGAACTCAAAACCAAATTGTCCGAAGATTTGCTAAAAATCAACTAATTGAAGCTGCTAGTTTTGGTCGTGGTGGTTCTGATGAAGTCGTGGTGATTCAGCGAGATGCTAGTGGGAAACCCTGGATGCGAGTGAATTTAAAACCAGGTCAATGTTTTGTCAGAGCAAATCACCAGTATATTGAACCTAACTCGTTGGAATAATTAACTACACCCTCAAGACAAATATCACCTTAATCCAAGGTATTACTAATCTCTTAATTTAGAAGCGGGTGGCGGGAATCGAACCCGCATTATTAGCTTGGAAGGCTAAAGTTTTACCACTAAACTACACCCGCACAGACTTAATTACCATAACACAGATTTCGCAAAAGTGCAAGTAATCTGAAAATTTTCCTAATCTATAGCTTAAAGCGCTTTAACAGTAAGTCTTAGCCACAGTTCTGAATATACAGCTTGACCGCCAGAGTGGGCGGCTTGAAATTCCCAATTTTTGAGCAATTCTTTCGCAAATCCCAGATAATCAGTATTTTTAGGTTCCGAAGACCCTTTAGTGCCATCTTCAACTGCATTTACCTCCCGAACGATCGTAAGTTTTCCTTTCTCATCAATTTCGACAAGCACTTCCAAAGTTAAAGCAGAACCGGAACTCAGCCCAATTTCCAGGGGATTGAGAACAGGCGAAAACTGCCTCTGATTTTGCACTGGTTTAGCTAGTCGATCGGGGATATCCCTGTCTCCGCTGCGAATGCTACCTAAATCAAAGGTTGCTAGAACACTACCGTTATTCTGACTCCCAGAGGGTTGAGGCTTTGGGGAAGGTGTGGGTGGTGTTGGCATTACAGGTTTGCGATCGCCTAAAGTACCAGGTGGATAAGGTATTGCCCTTACAGGACGCGATCGCTTAACTACAGGTTTTGGAGTTACAGTAGGTTTAGGTACTGGTGTAGAAGGCGATCGCTTAACTACAGGTTTTGGAGTTACAGTAGGTTTAGGTACTGGTGTAGAAGGCGATCGCTTAACTACAGGTTTTGGAGTTACAGTAGGTTTAGGTACTGGTGTAGAAGGCGATCGCACAACTACAGGTTTTACAGCTACAGTGGTTTTAGGTACTGGTGTAGAAGGCGATCGCACAACAACAGGTTTTGGAGTTACAGTAGGTTTAGGTACTGGTTTAGAAGGCGATCGCTTAACTACAGGTTTTGGAGTTACAGTAGGTTTAGGTAGTGGTTTAGAAGGCGATCGCACAGCAACAGGTTTTACAGCTACAGTAGGTTTAGGTAGTGGTTTAGAAGGCGATCGCACAGCAACAGGTTTTACAGCTACAGTAGGTTTAGGTACTGGTTTAGAAGGCGATCGCACAGCAACAGGTTTTACAGCTACCTTCTTCTGAGCATTCGCAATGACTTGAGCATCAGGTATAGTACCCTTGCTAGTTATAGACGGCGATATTTTACTGTTAATTACTACCGGAGAAACAGGTTTACGAGATTCTACAATCGGATCGATTTCAATCAACTCAACCGATACAGGTTCCTTCTGAACTGTATTCATAGAATCAACAGCACCAAGACGGATCGAACAGAAAGCCACTGCGTGTAAAACAACAGATCCGAAAAGCGCAGCCATCGACAATATTGGCGACTCAGAATGGCGCTGGAAAGTATAATTTTTCTTATAAAGGGTTCTAGTCATAGGAAAATAAGTAGTAAATATTGCAGTTAACAATTAACCGTTAACCGTTAACCGTTAACCGTTAACAGTTAACCGTTAACCGTTAACAGTTAACTTCCTTCTTCCAACTACCTTTTCACTACAAAAGTCAGCACAGTTTCATCAATCCCCTTAAGTTGTAGCGACTTGTACTTAATAATTTCATCCTCATCCAAATAATCCGCCACCGCCGCCGAAACAATCACCGTATTTGGTTCCGCAGCCTCTTGTAGCCGCGCCGCAATATTCACACTCGGCCCAATCGCCGTATAATCCGATCGCTCCTCACTACCAAACATCCCCACCACAGCAGTACCCTGATGAATACCACAGCGGAAACGCACTAGAGGAACATCATTAACCCCCACAAGGCCCTGTTCTTGCCAGCGCTCATTCAGCTCATCCAGAGCCAAAAGCATACTCCGAGCCGAAGCCACCGCACGGCGCACCTGTTCATTAGGAGTCAACTCCTCCGGCGCACCATAAAGAGCCATCACCGCATCCCCCACAAACTTATCCACCGTACCGCCATTATTGAACACAGCCTTAGTCATGGCCGCCAAATACTCATTTAATAACTCAGCTACTCGGCGCGATCGCAAAGTATTCGCCAAAGCAGTAAAACCCACAATATCGCTAAATAAAATTGTAATCAGGCGCGGTTCCGGGCGCAAATCCAGACTTAATTCCCCCGCCGCCGCCGCCTTCACCATCGAAGGCGGTAAAAACCTACCCAGCACTGACTCAGTTAAATAAGTATTCAACTGCTGCACCCGACGCTCATTTTGCTTCAGCGCCACCAAATTTCGCACCTCAGCCAACAGTTCCCGGTCATTAAAAGGCTTAGACAAATAAGCATCCGCCCCCCGTTCTACTCCCTCAATTCTAGTATCTTCATCCGCCTTTGCTGTTAGCAAAATCACAGGCGTACCTTTGAGCAAATCATCCTCACGGATCATCCGAATCAAAT
The DNA here is from genome assembly GCF_029167235.1 of Kamptonema sp. UHCC 0994. GTDB lineage: Bacteria > Cyanobacteriota > Cyanobacteriia > Cyanobacteriales > Microcoleaceae > Kamptonema. Next base: position 5,392 of record NZ_JARFTR010000177.1, read on the forward strand.
CCAAACCAGACACCACAGGCATCATCAAATCCGTCACAATTACATCCGGGTCGTCGCTTTTTGCCATTTCTAAACCTTCAGCTCCATTACGAGCAAGTACCACAGAAAAATTAGCTTGGCGTAAAATTCTTGCTACATAAGTACGCAAATCTGGATTATCATCAACCACCAACACAGTAGGCAATCTTTCGGATTTACCTTCGGATTTAACTAAATCGCTTACAATAGAAGTCTCTTGTGTTTCTTCTTCCTCAAGCATATCTGTCTCCACATCCGCCAATTCCACCGCCGCCTTAGCAGAGTGAAAGTCAGCAGGCACTTCTAGCAAGCGATCTGCGGGCAAATGTGTCGTACCCTTAACCAGCCAAACCGTGAAAGTAGAGCCTTCACCATAAACTGACTCTACGGAAATTTTACCTGCGTGCAGTTCTACCAGTTCCTTCACCAAAGCGAGGCCTAAACCACTACCTTCATAGGAGCGAGAAGCGGAGCCTTCAGCTTGACGGAAACGCTCAAATAGGTAGGGAATTTGTTCTGTGCGGATGCCAATACCACTATCTTTGACCTGAAGCAAACAGTGTGAACTAGCATTACTAAGGCTGATAGTAATGTTCCCTCCTGACGGGGTAAATTTCATTGCATTGGATAGAAGGTTGTAGAGCACTTTGTCAAACCTTTCAATATCCAAATATAGGTGAGGGCAATCCTCCAATTGAGTGACAAGATTGATACCTTTCTTTTCACAGTAGGGACGGAAGGACTCAACGGTACTGCGACAGAATCCTACTAGGTCAGTGGGGCGAAAACTCGGCTGCATCTTACCAGCATCAAGGCGTTGCAAATCAAGTAGTTGATTTACTAACCGTAGCAGGCGGCGGGAATTGCGGAGGGCGATCGCAGCTTGTTCGTAAGGTAAATCCTGTTTCAAACTGACTGCTGACTCCAGAGGCCCAATCGTTAAAGTTAGCGGCGTGCGGAACTCGTGAGAGATATTTTGGAAAAATTCAGTTTTGAGGCGATCGGCTTCCAGCAGTCGTTCTGCCTGCTGTCTAGTAGTCTGATAGAGGCGCGATTGCTGCACTGCTAGGGATGCTTGGGTGGCAACTACTTGTGCCAGCTCGATTTCCCAGGGTAGCCAGCGGCGGGTGGATCGATTTTGGCGTAGGGAAATGCTACCGATAATCTTGCCATCAGAGATGAGAGGGACTACCAGTAAAGCGCGGGCAGGCGATCGCAATGGTAATTCAGTTACCGTAAACTCTGGATGCTGGTTAAGGTCTGCGATCGCGACAGGTTGTTTCGAGAACATCACTTCCTGCAACACCGGATTACCTCGAATCGGCACCACAGACTGAGGCAAAGAATAGGGAGTTGGAGAAGATGGGGAAAGATTTATCTCGCTCGTTTCCCCTACTCCCTCGCTCCCCCGCTCTACTGCTTCCCCATTCAACGATGGCCTCTGTCCTTCGGCAAATTCTCCTACAGCTACCGCATTGATCGCAGCATCATAGAGGCCTACACACTGGACATACTCATCGTCTTCTGTCCACAGGGACAGGGCGCAGCCATCAATATGTAGTGCTTGCCCCAATTGTTGGGTAATAGCGGCAAAGATATTTTGGGGGTCAAGAGAGGAGCGAATCGCTGAGGTAATAGTATTAACAAGAGCTTCTCGTTTTGCTAACGCCCTAACTTGCTCGTAGGCCCGCGCTTGGGAAAGAGCTAAAGCGGCTTGGTCAGCAACGGTAATTACTAACTGCACTTCATGATCTTGCCACTGGCGGGAATCCTCAAACTGGTGTAGCGCCAACACGGCCATCAGTTCCATTTGATAGAACAGTGGCACTATTAAGCTGGTGCGGATATTCGCAGCCAAATAAGCCTGTTTCCGTTCCCAGTTTTCCGGGTTCTGCACCCGTTCATCGCTTTGAGCATCTTGGATCACCTCTACATCCAGAGTTTCCCAAACTAAAAGCGGTAAAATTTCGGGTGAGAGGGAAGAGGAAGAGGGGGAGACTGGGAAACTAGGAGAGGGGGAGATAGGGAGAGGGGAATGTAGGAAGGGTAAGGAAGATTTAGCTTCCCCATCTCCTCCATCTACCCATCTCCCCCTCTCCCCCGCTCCCCTGCTCCCCTGCTCCCCTTCTAACCCTTTAGGTCTTGGTTCTTGCTTTTCATAAAGAAACCACTCCTCAGCCATTTGACCGTCTTGAAAGGGCCGCAACAGGCAGCAGCTTACGTCAAACATATGACCTACGGTTTCGACTATTCTTTGGAGCATCTGCCGGTAATCCGGTGCAGAGCGAATGGTATTAGTGACAGCGTAAAGTAGAGATCCTTGCTTGAGCGCCCGCCGCAGTTCTTCTGTCCGGGCTTTGAGGACGTTGTGAGTATCGACTGCTTGACTAACTAGGGCTTTGAGTTCTTCGGCATCCCAAGGTTTTGTAACATATTTAAATACTTTGCCAGAGTTAATAGCTTCTACTAGGTCTTCTACATCTGTATAGCCCGTTAATATAATTCTAATTACATCAGGATAGCTAGTGGCAGCTAGACTGAGGAACTCTGTACCGCTCATTTGTGGCATCCGCTGATCGGAGATAATTACCGCGATTTCTCCTTCTGCGGCTAAAATTTCCAAGGCAGCAGGGCCCGAATCTGCTCTGAGCACTTTGTAGTCCCGATGGAAGGTGCGGTAAAGCAGGTCGAGGTTATCAGGTTCGTCATCGACGACCAATAGTTTTAATTTACGGTTAGTTTGGGAATTCATAGCGATTCTCCAAAACGAAAACCCATCGCCTTTTGCGCTGGAGGAGTTCTTGACTCTTTCGGCACAACCACTTGACATTAGTGAACAAATATGTTACTGCTAGATTGTAAGATTTTACTAAGACACAAAGACCCGAAATGTCAGGGTTGAAACTCCTCAAACCTAAGTGATTTGAGTTTAAAAACTCAAGCCTAGTGGTTAAATATAGGGCAATCGGCGAGTGAATCAAGCAGGGTAAAAAAGTTGAATTTGTAGTATGTTCGCAAGTAGGGGCGGCTTGGTCAACGTCTTCTCTAGTCAGTCCAAATATCTGTAAACCCGCCCCAGCTGCAACCCTGCAAGGGCTAAATTCTAAGGAGAATCGGTACTGCCTAGAGGCAGAAGTCACTAGCAAGGATGGCGAGAGCGAAAAGAAAAAGAGAACAGGGGAAAGGGGAAAGGAGAGATTTTCTCTTCCTTCTTCCTTCTTCCTTCTTCCTTCTTCCCTCTTAGCTGTTGTTTTGGGGCTGTCCTGTTGCATAAACCGCTATCCGTCTGAATGGTGAAAGCAAAGAGGGTGAGTATAGTTCACAGCCATAGCTGTTTTCTAAGTAATCTCATCCTTTACCAGTGTGAGAGTTTCAACCGTTCATCTTAACTACGGTTGCGCTCACGAGGAAACAAGAGTTTAAATAGTGACCCAATTGCGGGGATTCATCCTGATGTCTAATTATTATTAACACAGTTGCGGTATTGGCGAGTACGGCTTGGGGGCATTCCTGTCTCTGGGCTAGACTGAAAATGCTAAGGCTAATCTGGACTTTAGCGGGAAAAGGGTCATGGGAAGACTGTTTCCCGGTAGGGGAGGCAAAAATCTACTCCTCGTTCAATGGTGGCATAATCCTGACTCTAATTCCTATGGCAATTGGATAGGGCGCTCAATTTAATTTGTAAGTATGAGTCTGGGTGATTCTGATAGGCTAATAATTAAAACTTGGCTAAAACTTGGCTTGGAGTTGTGAATCCTTTCTTTTTTTCTTCAATGTCCCGCGATTTAGAAAGCTTCCGATGTCCGTCTGGCCCCTCTTGCTTTCTGATCCGGACGGCTGTATCTAAGGATCTGACGCAGTTGGCTGAAATTTTGGCTCTGAGCTTTCACTCTCGCGAGGGGATTATGGAGTTGATTTATCCACTGTTGCGGCTGGGTATTTATGAAGATTTGAGAAATCGACTGCGATCGGTTTCGGATCGTTATATTTGTTTGGCGGCGGAGCTAGTCTCTAGCAGGGAGGGGACACAGGGTAGGTCGGGAACGGGGGATTTGGCGGGAACGGTGGAAATGGCTTTGCGATCGCGCCATCCTTGGCGGATGTCAAATTCTGAGTATCCTTATTTGTCAAATTTGGCTGTGCACCCCAATTGTCGCCGGCTGGGGGTTGCTCAACAATTATTGAGCAATTGTGAGCGTGTGGCGATCGAGTGGGGATTTTCTGATATTTACCTGCACGTATTAGAAAATAATCATGCGGCACGTAGGCTTTATTTTAAGGCTGGCTATCAGTTGCAGCAGGTTGATTGGAATTGGACTTGTTTGTTTTTCCGTCAACCTCGGCGGTTGTTTTTGCGGAAAAATCTTGCGTCTGCACCGATGGCGTAACGCCGGCTTCTGGGTGGTAGAATACCGCCCGGAGGGCGGCGTTACAAACAATTATGTAAGTCCTAATGTCGGCACTAGAAAAGCCCATTCATCGGCAATTTCTTCGATAATTTTAGCGGTAGGTTTGCCTGCTCCATGTCCGGCTTTGGTTTCAATGCGAATTAACACTGGTCGCTCGCCTTGGTGGGTTTCTTGTAATGCAGCGGTAAATTTGAAACTGTGAGCGGGAACTACTCGATCGTCGTGGTCTGCTGTGGTAATCATTGTCGCGGGATAAGTGGTTCCAGGTTTGAGATTGTGGAGGGGAGAATAACCATAAAGAACCTGAAATTCCGCTTGATTTTCAGGGGAACCATACTCGGAACACCACGCCCAGCCAATGGTAAATTTATGGAATCGCAACATATCCATAACGCCGACTGCGGGGAGTGCTGCGCCGAATAATTCGGGGCGCTGTGTCATGCAGGCTCCTACTAATAATCCGCCGTTACTACCGCCTGCGATCGCTAATTTGGCTGGGGTGGTGTATTTGTTGTCTATTAACCATTCTGCGGCAGCTATGAAGTCATCAAATACATTTTGTTTGTTTAGTTTTGTGCCTGCTTGATGCCATTCTTCGCCGTATTCACCACCGCCCCGTAAGTTGGCGATCGCGTAAATTCCTCCCATTTCTAACCAAACTACTCTACTGACAGAAAAGCTGGGGGTGATTGATGCCCCAAAACCACCGTAGCCGTAAAGATATGTGGGGTTATTTCCATCTAGTTGCAATCCCTTTTTATGGGTGATAAACATCGGTACTTTTGTGCCATCTTTGCTGCTGTAAAATATTTGTTTGGTTTCGTAATCGTCGGGGTTGAAGTCTACCTTGGGCTGACGATAAAGCGTGCTTTCACCTGTGACCATATCATAGTGATAGATGGTGTTGGGTGTTGTAAAACTGGTGTAACTGTAAAAGGTTTCGGTGTCGTGGCGTTTGCCGCCAAAGCCTCCAGCAGAACCTATTCCTGGCAAGGCTACTTCTCTGACAAATGAACCTTCTAAATTAAAGATTTTAATCTGAGTGTAAGCGTCTTTCAGGTAAGAGGTAACGAATTGATTATTGAGGATGCCGATGCCTTGGAGAGTTTCGGTGGATTGAGGTATAACTTCTGTGCTATTGTTAGTGGTAGTATCAATGGCAATGACGCGACGGCGAGGTGCATCTAGGTCAGTTTGAAACCAGAATAGAGAGCCTTCGTTGTCGATGAATCCATATTCGGCATCGAACTCACTAATTAATTCTATTACTTCTGCTTCTGGATTGGTCAAATCTTTGTAAAAGATTAAGTTTTGCGGATCTGTTCCCCGCCAAACTGAGACGATTAAGTATTTGCCGTCTTCGCTAACTCCGCCGCTGAATCCCCATTCTTTTTGGTCTGGGCGTTCATAAATTAGTACGTCTTCAGATTGAGCTGTACCGAGACGGTGGTAGTACAATTTTTGGTAATAGTTAACGTCTTCTAGTTTGCTTTTTTCGTTTTGTTCGTCGTAGCGACTGTAAAAAAATCCTTGATGGTCGTGCGTCCAAGATGCACCAGAGAATTTTACCCATTGTAAATTGTCTGATAAATCTTTACCTGTTTCGACATCTCTGATTTTCCATTCTTGCCAATCGGAACCGGAGGCGGATAAACCATAGGCCATTAGTTTACCATTTTCGCTGATAGCGATGCCAGAAAGGGCGATGGTTCCATCTTCGGAAAGGGTGTTGGGGTCTATTAAAACTTTGGCTTCGCCGTCGAGGGAGGTTAAGGTATAGAGGACTGATTGATTTTGGAGGCCGTTGTTTTTGAAGTAAAAGTAGCGATCGCCTTCTTTGAAGGGGATGCTATATTTTTCGTAGTCCCACAGTTGAGTTAGCCGCTGTTTAATTTTTTCGCGGGCGGGAATTTCGCTAAGATAGGCGAAGGTGACTTGATTTTGAGCTTCTACCCAAGCCTTGGTTTCCTCTGAGTCGGGGTCTTCTAGCCAGCGGTAAGGGTCTGCAACTTTTATGCCGTGATATTCATCGATTTGCTCGATTTTGGGGCTGGTCGGGTAAGTTAGATGTTGAGTGCGATCGGGCATAATTTTGGAGTATGGTCAATATTGTCCAGTTTAGCGCTGAAGAGTCAGTTAGTGTGGGGGTAATTTTATAGACCTGGCTGCTATTATGTTTTGTGTATTAATCTAGATTATGATGATGAGGTAATTTTTGAATCGTTTGTTTCGCTGTGTTACTGAGCTAATGATATTAAGTTATACACTTCTAATCATTTGAATGTGAATGAAACATCAGCGATCTTCTTTTAGTCAATTATAATAGTTGTTACTACCATTTCACTGAAACTAGCTATGAATCAACTACCCAATCAAACACCCGATCCTTTTGACACGAATCAACCCTCTAATCGGTTCGACCCGCAAAATCTAGGGAAGGAACTAGATAGGCAAAATGTGGATAGACCAATAGTCTACCATCCCGACACTAAAAAAGTTTTGCAAAAAGTCTTTATTATGCTAATTGTTGGGGGCGTAATTGTTGGGGGAATTCTATCTATAGGAATTCTGAAACTGATGAAAAATTATGGTTTGACAAATGTGCCGCCGAGGGAACAGAAGGTAAAGTAGAATTTTGTTAAGTGTTATCTTGCAGTGCGATCGCACTTCCTGAAGCTAGGATAAAGTCACCAACATTTCAAAAAAAATTGATGATTCAAACCCCGACAATTACAGCAAGTGCGATCGCTTGCGGTTTTCACGCCCTCTCTGACCCTCTGCGGATTCAGGTAATCGAGTTACTGCGAGAACAGGAATTGTGCGTCTGCGATCTGTGCGATCGCCTCCATGTCCCCCAATCCAAACTCTCCTTTCACCTCAAAACCTTGAAGGAAGCAGCTTTAGTCCGCAGCCGCCAAGAGGGACGCTGGATCTACTACAGCCTCAACATTCCCCAGTTTGCCATCCTCGAACAGTACCTCGCTGAGTACCGCCGCTTCAGCCCGATCCTGTCTATCCGTTGCTGCGACACCCCTTAGTCTATCAACATTTCTTAATGTATTTTTTCTGTGCGTGTTATCCCCTATACTTGACATATCAACTTTTTTTGATATGGTGAAGTTGTGAACATGAAGTTTGGCATTAGGGCGAGGTCAATGAAAGCAACAAAGCAGGTCGATCCTCACACACTTAGTATAAAGCTTTTAGCACTTAGTGCTACAACGCTCCTAAATTCCTGTACTCAAGTGCAGTCACAAACGTCGCAGCCGATTAAAATCGACGGTTCCAGTACCGTTTATCCGATTACAGATGCGATCGCGAAAGACTTTCAAAAGACTCAAGGTACAAAAGTACCAATTACTGTTGAATTTTCCGGTACAGGTGGCGGATTTAGAAAGTTTTGTGCTGGCGAAATAGACATCAGTAATGCCTCACGACCAATTCGATCCGAAGAGATGGAAGCTTGCAACAAAGCGGGCATACGCTATTATGAATTACCCATCGCTTTTGATGCACTCACAGTAGTAGTTAATTCCCAAAATAGCTGGGCAAAAGACATCACAGTAGCAGAACTAAAAAAACTTTGGGAACCAGCCGCGCAAGGTAAAATTACCAAATGGAATCAGATTAGAAGCAGTTGGCCAAATCAACCCATTAACCTTTACGGTGCAGGTCAAGATTCCGGTACCTTTGACTACTTCACAGAAGCAGCAGTTGGTAAAGCTAAAGCCAGTCGTACTGACTACACAGCTAGTGAAGATGATAATGTTTTAGTGCAGGGAGTTATCAAAGATCCAAATGCCTTGGGTTACTTTGGCTTAAGCTATTACGAAGCTAATCAAACTCAATTAAAAGCATTAGAAATTGACAGCGGTAAAGGGCCAGTTATGCCCCGCCGCGAAACTGTAGAAAAGGCTCAGTATCAACCTCTTACGAGACCTCTTTTTATCTACATAAACTACACGGCTGCCCAAAACAAACCAGAGGTACGCGACTTCGTACAATTCTACATGGAGAAAGCACCAAAATCAGTCAATTCTGTAGGCTATATTCCATTGCCAAAAGAAGGCTATCAACTGATTTACAATAATTTCTACAACGGTAAAGTCGGGACTGTTTTCGGCGGCGAAGCTCGGTTTGACTTGACAATAGGAGAATTGTTGCGAAAAGAAAAAAAGTTTTAATTTTATTGATTTTTGATGGCAATAATGATGACAAAATTCACTCATAAACCCCGGATTTTATTTTTATATGGCTCTTTGCGAGAGCGTTCTTACAGTCGCCTACTTGCTGAAGAATCCGCCAGAATTATCGAAGAATTTGGGGCAGAAGTTAAATTTTTTAATCCCCGTGAATTACCGATTTATGGGAGTGTTCCTGATACTCATCCCAAAGTTCAAGAATTGCGTGATTTGAGCCTTTGGTCTGAAGGTCAAGTGTGGTCAAGTCCAGAAATGCACGGCAATATTAGCGGGATTATGAAAAACCAAATTGACTGGATTCCTTTAAGTTTAGGGGCCGTTAGACCAACTCAAGGTCGAACTTTAGCAGTGATGCAAGTTAGCGGCGGTTCCCAGTCTTTTAATGCTGTGAATACTCTGAGAATTTTGGGGCGATGGATGCGGATGTTTACCATACCAAATCAGTCTTCTGTGGCTAAAGCCTATCAGGAATTTAACGAAGATGGCACGATGAAAGATTCGGCTTATCGGGATCGCGCAATTGATGTGATGGAGGAACTTTATAAGTTTACTTTACTACTTCGCGACCAAGTAGATTATCTAACAGATCGCTACAGCGAACGAAAGGAAAAAGCCGCAAAGGAGATTATTGCTGTAGCTAATAACGCTCTTGAGGTTAATTCTAGCAAAAATACCGAGACTTGATATATTTGTAATGCTCAAGCTTTTTGCTCGGAAACTAAAAAATTCATTGTTCTGTAATTGCAAGAGAGAAGCGATCGCAGAATGCCTTGGCACTTTTATGCTAGTATTTGCAGGCACGGGTGCAGTAATGGTTAACAAAATCAGCGCGGGTGCTGTCACTCATTTAGGCATTAGCTTCGTCTTTGGAGCAGTAGTAACTGCTTTAATTTATACATTTGGACACATCAGCGGCGCACACTTTAATCCTGCTGTTACCTTGGGATTTTGGGCAAGTGGGTTTTTCCCAAAAACCAAAGTTCTACCCTATATTTTAGCTCAATCAACAGGAGCCGTATTAGCTTCAGCTTTATTGCTAATAGCCTTGGGCAAAATTGATAATCTAGGTGCAACTATTCCCCTCAAAAGTAATTGGCCGCAGTCTTTACTACTAGAAACAGTCCTGACTTTTATCTTAATGTTTGTCATTTTGGGTTCTGGACTGGATAGGCGAGCTCACATTGGCTTTGCAGGAATAGCAATTGGGTTAACTGTAGGATTAGAGGCTGCATTTATGGGGCCAATTACCGGAGCTAGCATGAATCCTGCGCGGTCTCTTGGCCCTGCTTTAGTCGGGGGAATTTGGGAACATCACTGGGTTTATTGGGTTGCTCCGATTTGGGGAGCACAATTAGCAGTGGCAGTTTATCGAGAACTGTCTAACGGATTTCGCGATATCAACTAAGGAGATTAATTATGTCACTGAAAAAAGTCATGTTTGTTTGCAAGAAAAACTCCTGCCGTTCCCAAATGGCAGAAGGATTTGCTAAAACATTAGGTAAGGGGAAAATTGAGGTAGCGAGTTCTGGGTTGGAATCTAGCAGAGTTCATCCAACGGCGATTCAAGTAATGTCTGAAATTGGTATTGATATCACAGATCAAACTTCAGATCCGTTAAGTAATTTTAATGCTGAGGATTACGATGCTGTGATTTCTTTGTGTGGCTGTGGTGTGAATTTACCGGAAGAATGGGTACTGCGAGAAGTGTTTGAAGATTGGCAACTTGATGACCCAGACGGACAGCCAATAGAGACATTTCATCGCGTTCGAGATGAGGTGAAGGAACGAGTTAATAAGTTGGTGGAGTCTTTAACAATAAAAACAGCAACAATTTAAGATTATTTCACAATCAGAACTTACGCAAAAGTATCCGTAACGCCGCCATCCTGGCGGTCAAAGAACCGC
>NZ_JARFTR010000071.1 GCF_029167235.1 Kamptonema sp. UHCC 0994
GTATCTTGACCGCCAAGATGGCGGCGTTACGGAATATTTTTCCTAACCGTCTTGACGGTTACTATACAATTACCAATTACTAATCAGCACTACCAATTAGCAATTAGCACCACCATGAAAAAAGTTCAATTTTCCGAAGAAAGTACAAATCAAAAGGCGAAAAGCAAAAGAAAAAATACACCTTTTATGTTTTTCCTATTTGCGCTTTCCTTTTTCTTGTTTTCTTTATATAGGGGTTTAATTTTACCTTATTCTTTATCTGCTCAGCCTTCAGGGTTTACTCCTAGCGGAAATAGTGCTGAACAGCCAGCAATGCAACCCTTTGAACAAGTCATTCAAAATACGGAAAAATTGCCTGGACTTTTTACTCTCTACACCGAGAAAGAAGAGAAAAAAGTTTATCTCGAAATTGCACCAGCACAACTCAATAAAAAATTCCTCTGCTTTATCAGTCTCGAATCGGGATTGGGAGAATCTGGCATCTATAGCGGAATGCCAATAGGAGATTTTCTGTTTCAGTTGCGCCGCCAACAAAATAAGGTAGAATTTGCTCTTCCTAATATCAATTTTCGCACCCATGATGGCGATCCGCAAGCGGGTTCTGTGGAGCGTTCTTTTAGCGATTCAATTCTCTATTCTTTGCCGATTAAAAGCATTCATCCTCAGCGGCAAAGTTTGCTAATCGATCTCAGCGATCTACTGATGAGCGAACGCCGAGACCTTCCGGGTATAACTGCAATGTTGCCTTACTTTTTGGGAGGTTCCTATTCTATAGAACCTGATAAGTCTTATTTTAAAGAAGTGAAAGCTTTCCCTTTGAATGTAGAGATTTCTTCTGTATATGGTTTCTCTAGCTCAAACGATGGCGATATGGCTTATCTTCCATCTTTGCCGGATAGTCGCGCCTTCAATCTTCGCATTCATTACAGTTTCTCGGAAGTTCCTATTAACAATGGCTATCGACCTCGTACCGCCGATGAGCGTGTAGGCTATTTCCTAACTGCTTACAAGGATTTTTCTGATGAAAATCGTTCTGAGCCTTTTGTGCGTTATGTTAATCGGTGGCATTTGCAAAAGCAAAATCCTTCTGCACCGATGTCGCCGCCAGTGCAGCCGATTGTATTCTGGATTGAGAATAATGTGCCTTTGGAGTATCGGGAAGCTCTCAGTGAGGGTGTTTTAGCTTGGAATAAAGCTTTTGAGAAGGCGGGATTTATTGATGCGATTCAAGTTAAGCAAATGCCGGATAATGCGTCTTGGGACCCGGCTGATGTGCGCTATAACACGATTCGCTGGTCGAGTTCTTTCGATCCTGCGTTTGCTGGTATTGGGCCGTCTCGTGTTAATCCGCTGACGGGACAAATTTTAGATGCGGATATTCTTTTGGATGCGAATATTGTCCGAGATATTAAGCATGGCTACCGCAGTTTGGTGCAACAAAATCAATCAATGGGGAAGGCTTTTCAGGGGAAGAATGGTACTAATCGCAATCCGTGTCAATTTGGTATTTATTCTCGCTATCTTAAGGGGTTGGGAAGTGGGGAAGGGGGAGTTGGGACGGGGGATGTTTCTGAGTTAAATGATTTGCCGACTTTGAAGGAACAATATAGTCAGCAGGGCCGTTCTTCGCTGTCGCAGTTAATGTCTAGTTCTGATTTGTGTTTTGGGTTGGAGTCGTCGAAGCAGTTTGCGATCGGGGCGATGGCGCTATCTCTGTTCCACAATGCGCCGCTTGATGGTAGCGATATGGAGGAGTTCGTACACCAGTATTTACGTTACCTGGCGGCGCATGAGGTGGGTCATACGCTGGGGCTGAGGCACAATTTTCACGGGAGTACGATGCTGGAACCGGAGGATTTGAATAATACGGCTATTACTCGCAGTAAGGGTTTGGTGGGATCGGTGATGGATTATGTGCCGATTAATATTGCGCCGCAGGGAACTGAACAGGGGGATTATTTTCCGGTGGTGGTGGGGCCTTACGATCGATGGGCGATTGAGTATGGTTATAAGTCGATTGGAGGGGTGAATCCGGCGGCTGAGGTGGATAGGCTGGCGGAAATCGCGCAGCGGGCTCCTGAACCTGCGCTTTCTTATGCGGCGGATGAGGATTCTTTTGATATTTTGAATCCGGCTGCGAATACGTTCGATTTAAGTAGTAATATGTTGCGCTATTCTCAGTGGCAGTTGGATAATGCGCGGCTGATGTGGAAGAAGTTGGAGGATCGGACTCCTGCTAGTGGTGAGGGTTACAGTGAATTGCGGACGATGTTTGATACGGTGTTTGGCTACTATTTCCAGAATGTGATGAATACGACTCTATATGTTGGGGGTCAGTGGTTTAACCGGGATCGTCCGGGAGATCCGAATGGACGTTTGCCTTTTGAGGCGATCGCGATCGAGAAACAGCGGGAAGCTTTGGCGAATATACAAAAGTATGTGTTTGCGCCGGATGCGTTTAGTTTTTCGCCGGAGTTGTTGAATAAGTTAGCGCCGTCGCGTTGGGATCATTGGGGAAATCCGGCGTTGATGTTTCCTTTGGATTATCCGATTGGCGATCGCATTACTTTTCTTCAGCGTTTTGCGTTGCGGGTGTTGCTTTCTCCTGTTCGTCTGACGCGCTTACGGGATGGGGAATTGAAGACTGCGCCGGATAATGCTTTGAAGATGCCGGAGTTATTTGATACTTTGCATAAGGGTATTTGGACGGAGGTTTTGCAGTTAAATGATAAGTCGATGCCGATTTCTAATTTCAGGCGATCGTTGCAGCGGGAACACTTAGCTATTTTAATGGGGATGGTGTTGCGAAAGACGGGGGCTCCTGAAGATGCAAGGGCTTTAGCTTGGTCTGAATTACGGGAAATACGGGAAGCTTTGAGTAAAGCGATTCGGAAGAATGATAAGAAGGCGGATGCTTACACGCGAGCTCATTTGGAGGAAACTCGCGATCGGATTACTAAAGCTTTGAATGCACAAATTGAATCTAATTAGGTAATGGTTAGTTGTTAGTTGTTAGTTGTTAGTTTAGGAATTTTCAATGGGACTTACGCACGATATACGTAACGCCGCCATCCTGGCGGTGACTTTACCGCCAAGATGGCGGCTGTACTGCAATCGTGCGTAAGCCTTGTTCAATATTAACTAAAATCAGTAGATTAAAGGAGAGAATTGTGTATGATAGTCACGCAAGTTGAAACCAAAACCTACACGGCTGAGGAATATTTAGAAGCTGAAATCAACTCTCAGGATCGGCATGAATTTATCAATGGAGAGATTGTTCTAATGACGGGTGGCACACCGAATCACAATGAAATTACAAGCATCTTAAATGCTATTTTGAGAGTAAGTCTCAAAAGTAAACCTTACAGTATTTTTGCATCAGATCAACGGCTTTGGGTTCCGCAGTTTAATAATTATACTTACCCAGATGTGATGGTGGTAGCACGACCGATCGAGTTGCAATCTGGACGCAAGGATACAATTACCAATCCTGTGTTGATCGCTGAGGTTCTATCTAAAAGTACCAAAGCTTACGATCGCGATGAAAAGTTTGCTGGATATCGCAGTATTCCTAGTTTTCAGGAATATTTATTAATCGATCAATACCGGGTACAGGTAGAGCAATACTCTAAAACTGAGGCGAATAAGTGGATATTTTCGGAATATAGCAGTATCGACGATCGGCTGACATTAACTTCTATTCCTGTCGAAATTTCCCTAGCAGATTTGTATGAAAATATCGAGTTAAATTAACTTTAATAATTAGCTGAGCAATCAACTATTAACATGACTTTTATTTCTTTAAAATACGCTTATTTTCTACTAATTACTCTGGTAATTTACTGGCTAATTCCCAACCGAGGATGGCGGCTATTTGTGATGCTGGCGGCCAGCATCAGATTCTATGCTTTCCTGCAAATAGAGTACATCCCTCTGCTATTAATCAGTATTGTATTTAATTACCGCTTAGCCAAAGCAATAGGGGAACCTCTTGACTGGCGGATTGCCAATGAAGCTTGGAACCGCCGCCGTTTTCTCCTCCTATGGTTGGGAATTATTATTAATATTTCTCTACTACTTGGCTTTAAATATGTGCCTTTTTTCTTGACTTCTATCGGTACATTTTTTAATTTACCAGTTGCGTTAGATAGTGCTAGGTGGGTAAACACTAATGTAATTTCTCCTTTAGGACTAAGTTTCTTTTGTTTTGAGTGCGTTGCTTACTTGATTGATGTATATCGAGGTGCACCTGCTGCTAATTCCCTGTTACAATTTGCCTCTTACAAGTTCTTTTTTCCTAAATTAATTTCTGGCCCGATTACTCGCTATCACAATTTACTCAGTCAACTTAAAACATTGCAATTTCCGACACACGATGGAATTGCTGAAGGACTTTGGCTGATTGCTTCTGGTGCGGTAAAAAAAGGAATTTTTGCTGATAACTTGGGTAAGTTAGTAACTTTAAGTTTTGATAATTTACAGAGAGCTGGTAGTGGCGATTTATGGTTAGCTACGATTGCTTATGGACTGCAATTATATCTAGATTTTAGCGGCTATGTTGATATGGCTCGCGGTACTGCTTTGCTGATGGGTTTGAGTTTGCCGCAAAATTTTGATTTTCCTTATTTCAGTGTTAGTATTGCTGATTTCTGGCGGAGATGGCATATAAGTTTAGGGGATTGGCTGCGGAATTATTTATATTTTCCTTTGGGTGGTTCGCGGGTAGGTTTAGTTAGAACTTGTGTGAATTTATTGATTGTCATGCTAATTGCGGGAATTTGGCACGGGGCCGCTTGGGGGTTTATTATTTGGGGAGGTTTGCATGGTTTAGCTTTAGTAGTTCATCGCCTGACGGAAGTTATTTCTAAGCAGTTATCGCTGGAAAGTTTTTGGCAAAGTTTGCCTGGTATTTTGGTCGGTTGGTTGTTAACTCAGGGAATGGTATTTGGGTCTTGGATATTTTTTAGACTCCCGGATTTGAAAATTTCTGGATTGGTATTTTCACATTTTTGGGGATATAATGCAGATGTTCAATTTGCTCAGAAAGTTTATATTGAGGCTCTAGGTTTGGAGCGATTTCAGATAAGTTGGATGGTGGCGGTGTTGGTAGCAGCAATGGGATTTAGTTTTATGCTACACCGAGGTTTGAAATTACAGTTAAATTGGCCTTTGAAGTTGATTTTAGTACCATTATGTTTCCTAGCTTTGGCCTTAGCACCGGAAGGGGGATTGCCTTATATTTATTTTGATTTTTGAGACTTACGCATTACTTATGTAACGCCGCCAAGATGGAGGCGTTACCGATACTTTTTGCTTCTACTTAAAACCAGCCATTTCTACCAACTCAACGCAAACTTCGTTAAGAAATTCTTTATCCACATTTTCTGGCAGAGAAGATTTGATGGTTTTGATTTCTTCAAAAAGTGAGCTAGCGATTTCTTTCACTTCTTCATAAGTAGCATCCCCATTTCTGATAGAGAGCAAATATCCGCTATCTCCTACTTTTTTGCGATTAACATTCAGTTCGCCATCTCTAAGGATTTCTATCCCCATCCGCAACAAACGAATGCAATGAGAAGTATGTTTTGAGTCATAGCCACATTTGCTCTCTAAAGCTTTTCTATCTACATTTCTTTCGACATTCCACTTTTTATAGGCTTCCCATTCACCGAGAGCCTGACGATAAGCTTGAGAGATGTGCAGTAACCTAATAAAATCATTGGTGGCTCTCGTATATTGTTGAACTTGTGGCAGTAATTCTTCGGGAATTGGTCGCTGTTTGAGGATGCCTTTATAGTCAATTTTTTCAAGCAGCAAAGTTCTCAATTCTTCTGAGGGTTCTAGAAATTCGATGCAGTCGCGAACTAGCATATACAGAAATTCTAGAAAAGCGTTAATTTCTGTCTTATTTAATGGTTTATAATTCTCGTCATCTAGTCCGAAATCTTGAGGGACAGGTTTTCTAGGCGGAGGATTTAGCAACCATTTTCGATGATTTTCCACCCGTTTTATTTGAGCGTAAGCGTAGCCGGCAAAAGATGTTCTAACTTTTTGAGACAAGAAAGCGGAGCGATAAGAAATTAACTTTTCACCCGCTGGAGACAGATAGGCGTAAAATTCTCTATCCATCCAAATGGTTTCTAAAATGTTAGGATTATTGTTACCAACTAGGGATAAAAACTTTCTGAGTTCGTAGATTGTACAGTCTTTGACGGTATCGAGCATGGGATACAAACCCGTTCCTGGTTCTACATCCCAGCCTGTATCTTTTTGCTCGAAAGTTTTAAATCCGAGGTAGTATTCTTTGGGGGCGATAAATACGCCTTTGTAGTCAAAATCAGACTGTGGTGTAGAAGTTCCATAGGCTTGACTTCCTACTAAAGCTAGTAATATTGATCTGGATTCTACAGTAATTCTATCCATTGGTTGCTCTGTGCGATCGCGCTAAGTAGGTTTATCTGTTAAGCTCGCTTATAAACAGACACAGGTGTTCTGCTATGCTACGATTGTAGTATATGATGGTGCGATCGCGTAGCCAGTTATTCGTAATACAATCACTGGTATGGAGCTACGAAAACACTACTCACGACCACCGATCGCCGAAGCGGTGATTGACGTGCGGGTCGATCTTCCTGATGAAGTGACACTTGATGCCTTGACGCGATTATGTTACCGCCCAGTGCCTCCAAATCGTTCTTTTACCGTCCGTATGCGCTGTCAGTTCAAAGGACGTGGAGAACCTCGGAAGTATCCACTGGACGACGAATGAGTATAGAGCCTTATTTACAGAGTGAATAGGGTTTTAAAGGTCTTCATTTTGGCAGTATCAATGCCACATTCAAGTTTAGAAATTGGGGTTAGGCTTTTCCACTTGCCTTTACTAGCGTTGAAAATAGCATCGGCAGTTTTTTCAGCATCAATATTTTCAAATCCTCCTATTTTATTGGTTGATAAGTAGTTGAGACGATCAAAAATTTCATCTCTTGATGCACGTTTCATGCTCACTTTTTCCGGCGGTGGTGGTGGCGGTGCAACTGGAACCGGCGGCGAGAGATAGAATACTTTTGCTAAAGCATCTAACTTTTTACCCTTAGTAATCGCACATTTTAAGGTGGTAATAGGATTAAAGTTTGACCACGTTTCCCGATTGGCTTCTGAAATGCGATTGGCTGCGACAATAACATCCAATCCCTTTAATGCACTTCCGGGTTCTGCAACCAAATATCTAAGTGCAGCTAGAATAGTATCTCTTGATGCTGTGCTAAGGTTAACTTTGGGTATCGTTTCCCTTGCTAAAATTTTAGCTTGCTCAATATTTTTAGATTCTGGCTCTATGATTATGCACCATACTCGCTCTAATTCAGCTTGTTGAGCGACTGCATAAATAAAGGAATTGCTGACTACTTGATATTGATAATCACCTGTTTCTTTAACGATCGCAGGAATCCAATTGCGTCCGCCAGAGTTCAAAATAGCCTCGGCTGCGGCAGTGATGATAAACTCTGATTCAGAGCAGAGTTCTCCTGGTTCAATACTAGCTAATGGCAGGTGCATTAGCTTACCGATGTCATCATACTTACTCATTGTAAAAAATACTCCTTAATTAGACCGACATAGTGTTCACCAGCGGTCTTGTTGATAAAAACAGCGGGAATGTGAGAGAAGGCAGCACTGGCAACAGTAGCATAACTGGGAATACTGAAGATAGTTTTATTCTCTTTTCCCTTTGTAGATTTAGGCCAATAATATGGTAGCAGATCAAAGCCGTCTTTTTTAGCTTTATTAATTATTTTTTCGATTTCATTATTGGCTACCTCAAGCGCCGGATCTGTGATCTTTTCTCCATTGAAAAAGATTGGTAAGGCAATTGGCCCACCATCTCTTCTTTCTTGTTTAATTTCAGGAATAAACTGCGTAATCACCCTCGCTGCATTATGTAGTGACGATAACCCATTATGCTTTGTAGGGATGAGAACAACATCAGAGGCATAAACACTGCTCTGACTGAAAAACAACCATTGTGTAGGACAATCAATCAATATGTAATCATATTGATAAACAAAAGCTTTAAGGATATCTCGCAATCTTTTGGCTCCCTTTTGAATTTGTGATTCCGCTAGACGCTGATCTGTAAACTCTTCCATGTCCTCACTTGATGGAATCACATCAAAAACCTGTATAATCTTTCCTGACTTGTCAGTGTGAGTAAAATGAACAACTGTTTTATTAACATCTGCTTTTGTATCAGTCAGACAGTCAGATAAAGTAATAGATCCTACATCTAGCCCAAGAGTTCTAGTTAAATCTCTTTGTGAATCAAAATCGACTAAGAGAACTTTCTTTTTCTGTATTCGCAAAATAGCTGCCAAATTGAGAGTTGTTGTCGTTTTGCCCACTCCTCCTTTATTGTTATAGATACAAACCGTCAATGCCTTGGGTGGGTTATCAATCAAATTTTTGATATGTTGAACAATGGCACTAATATTACCTTTGTTAATCAGCGTGCAGGGAGTTGCAGGAATTACAACTTTCCCATGTTTCCGAAATAACTGGATATGAATCCCATTAGTAATAAGACCCCATTGAGCCGTTTGGCATTTAGGAGATAGCAGATATCCTGTAATCTGTTCCCTGGCAGCTTTATATTGGGGAGTATCTTCCGCTAAGTTAATTTTAGCTCCTGATGCTATTGCCCGCGCTTTAACTTCAATAAGTAAGTTTGGATCGATAGGAGAGAACAAGAACTTTTCGGTTCCAGTGTTTTTACGAGCTGCGAAATCGGCTTTCCAAGCACCCCGACCTGTTGGAAATGCTGGAAAATGCTCATTTGTAGTGAATCCAAGTGCTTTTATCAGAACCGACACAAATTGAGCGCTGACTATCGCTTCACTGGCATCGTGTGGAATACTATCTAAAACTTGATCCCAGTCGATATTTGTCATTATTTACACCTAATTATTTAAGTACAACCGCGTAGGTACTGAGGGTAAAAACCTGCGTTCCCAGCCGAAACTGGGAACTAAGATCAAAGCTACTAACACAAAACCCAAGTGTCCTTACTTCCGCCACCCTGAGAAGAGTTTACCACAAGCGAACCACGCTTTAAAGCAACACGAGTTAAGCCACCTGGATGCACATAAATATCTTGACCATAGAGAATATAAGGCCGCAAATCTACGTGACAACCTTCAAAATCCTCGCCAATAATAGTCGGAACTCGCGATAAACAAAGGGTAGGTTGTGCAATATAATTCCGAGGATTTTCCCGAATTTTATGAGCAAAATCTTCCCTTTGTTCAGCAGTAGAATGCGTCCCTACTAACATCCCATAGCCGCCAGATTCATTTGCTGCTTTCACCACAAGTTTATCGAGATTTGCCACGACATATTCTAATTGCTGCTCTTCCCAACAAACATAAGTCGGGACATTTGACAACATTTGTTCCTCTCCTAAATAATACTTAATGATCTGGGGAACATAAGCATAGATAACTTTATCATCTGCAACTCCCGTACCCAAAGCATTAGCAAGAGCAACGCGGCCGTTACGATAAACTTCCATTAATCCTGGCACTCCCAACCTCGAATCTGAACGAAAAGTTAGAGGATCAATAAAGTCATCATCAATGCGGCGATAAATCACATCTACTCGCTGCAAACCTTTAGTAGTTCGCATTTGTACGTAACCGTCGGCTACTACTAAATCTCGACCTTCAACTAACTCAACTCCCATCTGTTGCGCTAGAAATGAATGCTCAAAATAAGCAGAATTGTAAATACCCGGAGTTAACACTACTACCGTAGGGTTTTGCAGATTTGACGATGCTAAATTTAGGAGAGTTTCTAACAAGTGACTGGGATAGTCATCGACAGGTTGAATTCCCAATCTGGCAAACACTTGAGGAAAAGTGCTTTTCATGACGCGGCGGTTTTCCAAAACGTAGGAAATACCGGAAGGACAGCGCATATTATCTTCAAGGACGTACCATTTCCCATCTTTATCTCGCACTAAATCTGTGCCTGTAATATGACACCAAATTCCTCCTGGTGGCTTTAATCCAATGCAAGGTTTCAGATAACCGGTTGCCGATTCAATTAAATCAGCAGGAATGATGCCATCTTTGATAATTTTCTGTTCGCCATAAATATCTGTTAGAAATAGATTTAGGGCGTGAATTCTCTGTTTAAGTCCTTGTTCTATCCAAGTCCATTCGGAGGCTGAAACGATGCGGGGAATTACATCAAAAGGGAAAATTTGCTCTGTCCCTTTATTATTACCATAAACATTGAAAGTTGCTCCCAGTTTTACCAAGGCATTTTGTGCAGCCTGCTGTCGCCGTTGAAGTTCCCCTTCAGTTAGGGAGTGGATTCTTTCTATTAAAAGGGTAGCTTCTGGCCGGGGTTCCCCAATACCTGCGAATAGTTCATCATAGAAGTCACCCGGATCGTAAGAATCAAAGCGCATGGTATTTATCCTATTACTTTACTGTTGTATTGGCGATTGCACTTTTGGGGTTTTGCGCGCTTTTGTAGCATAAACTACTGATATTTGCAACCCCTAATTTGAAGTAAATTAATCGCACTTCTCTAAATTAATAATATACATAAATTGGTTTCACAGAGAAGGCGCGATCGCTTACAATATTAATTAAACAATCAACTCCTAAAATTATGGCTTATTTATGCGACCTGGGTAGAGGTCAAAAGCTTTACATCGAAAATCCGGGAATGCAGACTGTCATTACCTTGTCGAGTAGCAGTCTTGGTCAACAGCAACAAGCAAGCAGTAGTTTTCAGACTGGTAGGTGGGTGATACCGCCAACGGCATTTAATACTGCATCTGGGATTATTTTGCGGCTAGAATCGCAATCAGGGCCGCAATTTGTTATGGTGCAAGGTAATGGGATGAGTCTTTTAAGTGCGATGCCAGATTTGAGTGAAGCAGATGCGATCGCACTTGTGCAGGTGACTATGGAAGCGGGGCCTAATGATAATACTATGCGGCCGATGAAACCAATGGAACCAATGGAACCGATGAAGCCGATGACACCGATGAAAATTAACCCCATGCAGATGCAGATGGGTAATATGTCAATGCAGATGGGGACGCAGGGAGTTTCTGGAAAGCGTTTTTGTCCGCAATGTGGCGTGGGTGTGGGAGAAAGCGATCGCTTTTGTTCGAGTTGCGGTCATACTTTGTGATTATTAGATTTTAAATTGGAGTTATTTATATGCCATCACCCTTGCAGATTCCCACGAATCAAAACTCCGGCAAAATATCAATTGAATTGCTGCCTTTAGAAAATGGCGATCGCTTAACTCGGCCTGAATTTGAGCGACGTTATCATGCTATGCCGGAACTAAAAAAAGCTGAATTAATTGAGGGGGTAGTATACATGGGTTCGCCAGTTCGTTTTGAGCCACACGCAGAACCGCACAGTAATATAATCGGCTGGCTATGGGTTTATCGTAGTGCTACTCCCGGAGTGAGGCTAGGTGATAATGCCACTACTCGCCTAGATTTGGATAATGAACCGCAGCCAGATGCACTACTGCGAATAGCATCAGGTGGCAATTCATCTATTAGTGAGGATGGCTATGTAGAGGGTGCTCCTGAATTAGTTGTAGAAATAGCCGCTAGTAGTGCCTCTTACGATTCCCATGATAAGTTAAGGATGTACCGCCGTAATGGAGTACAGGAGTATTTTGTCTGGAAGATTTATAATAATAGAATTGATTGGTTTCGGCTGAATGAGGGTGAATATATACTTTTAGAACCGGATACAGCCGGAATAATTAGGAGTCAGGTTTTCCCTGGTTTGTGGTTAGCAGTATCAGCAATGTTAGAGGGTAATTTAGCTGAGGTTTTGGCTGTGTTGCAGCAGGGTTTGGCGAGTCCAGAACATGGAGATTTTGTTGAGCAATTAAGAGGCGGCTAATATTTTCAGGACTTACACACCCAACCAAAGAAACCGGGTTTTTTGACGAAAATACTTCGTTGTTACCCACAGATTCTCTCAAAAACCCGGTTTCTGGGACGACCTGCGTAAGTCCTAATTTTTTTACCGCACGTATACGCAAAGTAATTTAAGGTTTAATGATGAAAGAATCTGAAAAAAAGTCTGTTAGTGCTTGGGACTATAAGCCTTGGTGGTGTCAGCCTTGGTCAATTTTGTTAACAGGTATTACTCTAATTTCTGGGAGTTGGTTTTTGTTCAAAACCATCTGGATAACAGTTATTGTCTCTATACCTCTATTAATATGGATGGGATTTTTCCTATTAATTTGGCCAAGACTCATGCTATCCAGCGGTCTTTTAGATTCTCATCAGGAATCTGAAATTGCTAATCGTTAAGTAAAGGTACGTAGTTGGGCTTTAGCCCTCTTTTATTGTATACGAAAGAGGGCTAAAGCCCAACTACGTACCAAAGTTAGAAGGAATAATCCTGAATTGCTTTCACCTCTAAGGGGTTAGACTTCAGCGAACGAATTCCGGCCGCAGTCGCTTTTGCACCAGCAATAGTGGTAATAATGGGGATTTTGTAAGCCAAAGCAGTACGGCGAATGAAAATCCCATCGGCCCGCGAATCTTCACCAGAAGGAGTAGTTACGATTAGTTGGATTTTCTCATTTTTAATTGAATCCAACAAATTCGGCCGGCCTTCGTGAAGTTTCAACTCTAAACCTACCTTCACACCCTGTTCTCGCAAAACTTTGCGGGTTCCTTCCGTTGCTACTACATTGAAACCCAATTCTAAGAACTCTTTGACAACTGGAACCACTGCAATTTTATCGCGATCGCGCATTGACACGAACACTGTTCCCGATAGTGGTAAAACCTGTCCTGCACCTAATTGAGCTTTTGCAAAGGCTTTGCCAAAATCTGTGTCAATACCCATTACTTCGCCTGTAGAGCGCATTTCAGGCCCTAACAGAGTATCAGTTCCGGGGAACTTCGCAAAGGGTAAAACCGCCTCTTTTACCGCAACGTGAATCGGGATAATTTCTTTAGTAAATCCTAAATCTACCAAAGTTTTACCAGACATCACCCGCGAGGCAATTTTAGCTAGGGGAACTCCGATTGCTTTCGATACAAAGGGTACTGTCCGAGAAGCGCGGGGGTTAGCTTCGATAATGTAAACTTGTTCGCCTTGAACAGCAAATTGGATATTCATTAATCCGATTACTTTTAAAGCTTTTGCAAGGTCAATTGTCCAGCGGCGAATTATGGCTAAAACAGTAGGTGAAAGCGTTTGAGTAGGAATCGAACAAGCAGAGTCGCCTGAGTGAATACCCGCCTCTTCGATGTGCTCCATAATCCCGCCGATGACGACATTACCAGTAGTATCTGCGATCGCGTCTACATCCACCTCGATCGCATTCTCTAAAAATTTGTCAATCAAAATCGGGTGATCTGGTTCGACATGGACGGCAAACATCATGTACCGTTCTAATTCTACATCAGAATAGACGATTTCCATTGCCCGTCCGCCTAATACATAACTCGGCCGCACTACCACCGGATAGCCAATGCGTTGAGCTACTATTAAAGCATCCTCAAAACTGCGGGCCATACCGTTAGCCGCCTGTTGAATGTTCAACTCCCGCAGAATTTTCTCAAATCGTTCTCGGTCTTCCGCAGTGTCGATAGAATCAGGGGAAGTTCCCCAAATTTTTGTCTTGACTGAAGGATGGTTAGTGAGAGCTTTTTGTAAAGGAACTGCTAATTTGAGCGGTGTTTGTCCGCCAAACTGAATAATAACTCCCTCTGGATCTTCGGCTTCGATGATGTTAAGAACATCTTCTTTAGTCAAAGGTTCAAAATAGAGGCGATCGCTAGTATCGTAGTCCGTCGAAACTGTCTCCGGGTTCGAGTTAACCATGATGGTTTCAAACCCATCATCACCCAGAGAGAAGGAAGCATGACAACAACAATAGTCAAACTCAATCCCCTGTCCGATCCGGTTTGGCCCGCCGCCTAAAATCATCACCTTTCGCTTCTCGGAAGGCAAAACTTCCGACTCTGGAGTTAAACTTTGAGCAGCAGCAGAAATTTGCTTTTGTTCGTCGCCTAATTCCCAGATTGCCGCGCCTAATTCGTAGGTAGAATAGTAATAGGGTGTCAAGGCTTCAAACTCAGCCGCGCAGGTATCAACGGTTTTGTAAATCGGGATTACGCCTAACTTTTTGCGGTAGGTACGGACTTCATCTTCTGTGGTTTTTTGGGCGTAGGCAATTTGGCGATCGCTAAATCCTAATTGCTTGATTTCAAACATTAAGTCTTTCGTCAACTGCTTTAGTGGCGTGCGTTTCAGGAACTTCTCTGTTTCGAGTAACTGCACAAATTTATCTAGAAACCAATGGTCAATTCCTGTAAGTTCGTAGATTTCTTCTACTGTCATCCCCATCATCATTGCGTGGCGGACAGTAAAGATTCGTTCGGGATTTGGTGTCCGCAAACCGGCGCGAATTTGTTCCAGGGAAGGTAACTTTTCTTGCTTGTCGCAACCCCAACCGGCACGACCAGTTTCTAATCCCCGTAATGCTTTTTGGAAGGATTCGCAAAACGTTCGCCCAATTGCCATAACTTCCCCGACTGACTTCATTTGTGTAGTCAAAGTTGGTTCGGAACCGGGGAACTTTTCAAAGGCAAATCGGGGGATTTTTGTCACCACATAATCGATAGTGGGCTCGAAGGATGCGGGTGTTTTCTTGGTGATGTCGTTAGGGATTTCATCAAGGCTGTAACCTACTGCTAATTTTGCGGCCATTTTAGCAATAGGAAAACCCGTTGCTTTCGAGGCTAAAGCAGAGGAACGGCTAACGCGGGGGTTCATTTCAATCACAATAAATTCGCCGTTAACGGGATTAACAGCAAATTGAATGTTAGAACCGCCAGTTTCTACGCCAATTTCGCGGATAATTTTAATTGAGGCATCGCGAAGGCGTTGATATTCTTTATCTGTGAGGGTTTGGGCCGGGGCGACGGTAATCGAATCTCCGGTGTGAATGCCCATCGGATCGAGGTTTTCGATGGAACAGATAATGACTACATTATCTGCTAAATCCCGCATTACTTCTAATTCGTATTCTTTCCAGCCAATTAAAGATTGTTCGATCAAAATTTGCGAAACGGGGCTAGCATCGATGCCGCCTTGGGCCATTTCTTCAAATTCTTCTTGGTTATAAGAAATACCGCCGCCTGTACCGCCCATTGTGAAAGCAGGACGGATAATTAAGGGGAAACTGCCGATTTCGTGACCGATGGTTTTGGCTTCATCGAGATTACAAGCAATTCCTGAAGGGCAAACGGGAACGCCAATTCGCGCCATTGCTTCTTTAAATAGCAACCGATCTTCTGCCATTTCAATTGCTGGCAATTTCGCACCAATTAACTCGACGTTATACTTTTCTAAAACGCCGTTTTTAGCGAGGGCAACTGCTAAATTCAGTGCGGTTTGACCGCCCATTGTTGGTAAAATGGCTTGAGGTCGTTCTTTAGCGATGATTTTCTCAAGGATTTCTGGGGTTAGGGGTTCGATGTAGGTGCGTTCGGCGGTTTCTGGATCGGTCATAATGGTGGCAGGGTTGGAGTTCACTAACACCACTTGAAACCCTTCTTCTCGCAAGGCTTTACAAGCTTGCGTGCCCGAATAGTCGAACTCGCACGCTTGGCCTATGACGATAGGGCCAGAACCAATCAGCAGTATTTTTTTTAAGTCTTGGCGGCGGGGCATAGGTTAATATCGTTTAGTTGGACAGGATTCACGCTAAGTCCAAACTATTTTAAGCCCTAGTGTCAAAACCGTGTTATGCAATACAAACTTGCACCATTGTGGAAGAAGGGGCTAGGGGCTAGGGGCTAGGGG
>NZ_JARFTR010000278.1 GCF_029167235.1 Kamptonema sp. UHCC 0994
CCAAAGAGAGGTAAGTATTGTTATCGATCATTGGCGAGAAAAATGGGTAAAATAGATCAAAAGCCCCGATTTCTTTGGACATCAAACTTTTTTATGCTTCTTGAGTCCTCCCAAATCTCAACAGCGCCCTTGGCCCAAGTGGAGTCGGATGCGAAGTTGATCTCGCTGTGGCTGCACGGGCGATCGCCAGAAACTCAGCGAGCTTATCGGCGAGACGTTGCCGATTTTACTGCTTTAATTGCAGGGAAGCCGCTAGCACTGGTGACAGTAAATGACATCCAGCTCTACCAAGATGCGATGCAGAAGCGGATTTTGGCAACTGCAACGATTGCTCGGCGATTGGGTGCGGTGAAGTCGCTGTTGGCTTATGGTCAGAAGTTGGGGGTTTTGCCTGTAAATGTGGGAGCTGCGGTGAAGCCGCCAACTGGCAAGAATGCGCTGGCAGAGCGGATTTTGACGGAAAGCCAAGTTTTGACGATGCTGGCGCTGGAGCCGAATCCTAGAAATCGAGTGCTGCTGAGGTTTATGTATGCAACTGGATGCCGGGTTTCGGAGCTGTGTGCCTTGAAATGGCGGGATTTGCGGGAGGCGGCGTTGGGAGCGGGTCAGGTGACGCTATTTGGCAAGGGGTCGAAGACGCGGGTGGTGATTTTTAGTGCTGAGACTTGGAAGTTAGTGCGATCGCTTCGGGGGACAACTTTACCAGATGACCCGGTGTTCTGCTCTCGCAAGCACAGCGGGCATCTCAAGCCAGCACAGGTGCATCGGATTGTGGCAGCAGCGGGCAAGCGGGCAGGGATTGAAGGAAACGTCAGCCCCCACTGGCTGAGACATTCGCACGCTTCTCACGCTTTAGAACGCAATACGCCAATTCATTTAGTGCAGGCTACTTTGGGGCATTCGAGTGTGGCAACGACGGGACGGTATCTGCACGCGCGACCGACTGACAGCTCAGCATTACACTTGGCAGTGTGAACAGATTGAGCCTCTTATCATGTCCGGTCGATTACCATTAATAAAAACTCTTGAAAGTATTGGTACGAAGGGATCGTCATCATGGGCGATCGCTAGAACATGATATCTGATAGACATTGAGGTTAGATTTACCACTCGTCCGAAGATTCCTTGAAAGTCCTAACAGTTTCTTCCAAGCCTAAATCTTTTGCCAGTAAATCAATTCCATCAATAATTCGGTCGGGTTCTAAAATTCTCAAACTGCTAAAACATCTATCTCGATAGTCAGGTTTTTCCTGAAAATTAAGGATAGCTTTCTTAAGAGACTCAACCACATCATAAGCAGCTTCCGCTTTATCAATAGCTTCTTGAGGCAGAGGAGATTTAAGCCTTTGCACAGCCAGATCGATCAGATCCCTTGATTCAACCGACGAATCAATCCATCGGTCAGCATTAGCTAATAGCTTCTCTGCAAAACAATCAACTTCATTCAAACAAGGAACAGGACACCAACTCGGATAATCTGGTTCTCCCAATTGTATGCGCCCTTCCACAATCATCTCGAATTTAATCAGCGTATCTTCAACCAAAATCGGAAATCTCACCCCATACTGATTGGTTTGAATTTCTCCAGAGAGTCGCATTTGATTTTGACTGGTAAACAAGGCATTATAACCTCTAGTTCTTACTTCTTGGCGAAGCAGACGGTAGCCTTCACCACTCGAACAGAGGAAGTCAATATCTTTACTTAATCGATATTCGCCTTGATTTAAACTCATGAAAGTTCCCCCACCAAAATAAGCTCTGCACTCTCGTAAAAAGTCAGCATCAAGTTGATTGAGAACTGTAAAAATTTTCTGGTGGAAGTCTTGCTGAAACATAACAGAGGAAGCCAACCAAGAATTATAAGATTGAGCTAGTTGTTGTACAAACTGAGCTTCAATTGGGCTACAGGGGGCTAAAACGCCTCGGTAATGCCACCCCCGCTCATAGCGCCTTAGCATCTCTAGTGGGGTGAAGTTTTTAATGCCTTCTCTCTGCCAACACAAACTCTCCAGAAATGGCAAATTGTCTGGTATTTCAAGTTGAGTCAACATGGCGATAAATTCCCCTCACGTTAGCCTAAGTTGATTTCAATGGCAACTCAAACATAAGTCTAATAGCATAGTATCATACTATAGCCTCAAGTTGATTTCAATAGCAACTCAAATATAAGTCTAATAGCATAGTACCACACTATAGCCTCAAGTTGAGTTCAATGGTAACTCAAATATGAGTCTAATAGTATAGTACCACACTACTCTAACTTCAAGTTGATTTTATGAGCGAACCCCAAAAGATTAAGCTAGTTTAAAAGGAGCCGCCAATAGCGGCCCCAACTCAATGCTAGTCACCCTCAAAACCGAATAACTGCTCCGCATCACCCCAATCACCTTCACCCTCAATTAACTCAACCGAGGCTTCTGACTTCACCTCTTCATTCCCGTCAATTTCATCAGCAGAAACAACACCAACCACCCCATTACCATTGCTATCGTGCATCCCATTTTGCCCCAATTGCCCATTATTAAGCATCACAGTTCCCATCAAGTAAGGCAATCCCAACGGCGGCTGTTCCACCATCAACTCTTGCCGCAAACTGCTTGCGTGCAAAGCAAGAGCATTGCACGACTCCAAACAAGTCTGCCGCAATTGTTCTGGCGTATAAACAGATTTATCAGTATTAGGATGGTGGTGATAAAAGCGAGCGCGAGGTAACAGACTAATTACCAGCATTTCTCCCACCAACCTATTCAACTCTTGCACATCCAAAGACTTCAAATATTCAACCACTTCAGCCAGAGGAGAACCCGCATAAGGCTGCAAGCGCAGGCTGAAACTATCGCGCCGTTTCTTACTAATAACCCCTCACCTCCATTAGCTGTTTTGAATCGAAAGAAGCAGCAGATTTGCCAGAACCATTAGATGCGGCTGGCTGGTTTGAACAATCAAATGCTAACTGATTGGAACCATTAGAAGCAACAGATTTACCAGAACCATTAGATGCTAATTGGTTAACACCATCTGATGTAGCTACCTGATTAAAACCATCAGATAATGTAGATTTCGACCCGACTAACCGCTTCGGCTTCCCTTGCTTTTCCCACTCTTCTTTCGCCTTCCCATTCATGTAAGCAAGCATTCCAAAAGCATCAGTTAAACGAACAGCAGCCACAGTCCTCTCAAAACTCTCACCCCCTAAATTAAACGCCTTTTCTACATCTGGTAATACCTCCGCATTCCACACAATCGGCGTGAAAAATTGCTCAGAATCAGCCGCTAAATATTTCCCAGTTTTTCGCAACTTAAAGCGGTAAGGCCCGTGCTCAATCACCTCGACTTCCGGCTGACAATTGAAGTAATTCTCCAACTCAGAAATGAAAAACAAGCTAGCGCCTCCGCTTACAAAAACCTCGTCCAAATCGTCCGGCAGCTTGTTGTCTAGCCAATCAGAAACAATTTCCCAGTAATCCGCTTTGGCAGTAGAAATTGCTGAGATAATACTCTTGATTTCACCTATTCTCATGTCCGCATCTTTGCTGCGAGCTAGTTGCTGAAAGGCATCCCGCAATTCAATCGGCTTAACAGGAGACAGTGTTTTATCAATTGAATCGTGAACGCTTCTCCTCACTTGTACTTCCTCAGTTTCGGAGAATTGTTCCTGCAAAGCTCTCTCAAAAGCTGCCATCAGAATTGACTGATTTAAACCGCTGGTTTGGTCGATAATTTTGTTGAGGAATTGGGAAAACCCGTACAGAGGACTGTCACTTACCTTGCGGATGCCACGCTCGTAAACCAATGCTGTTGTATTGCGATAGCCAAACATCAAGACTGCTAATTTGTGCTGCCTAAACCAAGGCATTCCTTTTTGTTTCATCCGAATCATTGCTAGCCCAGCGCCTTCAGGAACGCACTCAAAACCTGTTAGTTCTAAGTAGATTGGATTGCCGCAGAATTTGTAATCAGCTATGATTTCTCGGAATTTCTGTTCAGTGCGAGAACGAGCTTCATATTCGTTACAAGGCAGCAGCACTTTCAGGTTGATTTTCAGTCGTTTACTATCCGAGGATTTGAGATTATACCGCTCTGCCATTACTCCAATTGCTGCCGCAGCTTTATAGGGAACGGTATCAGATTTGAGTTCAGTAATTCTGTCTTTCGGACTAAATTCTCTTGCTAAACTGCCCAATACAAATGTGGAACCCTTGACTTCTATGTAAGTTTGGTCTTCAATGGCAGGACAGCCTTGCACTCCCTTACCTGATAGATATTTCTCAAGGCGGGAAGTAGGAATTTGTTTGACTTCTGGCAGCATCATGGCGTAGTCAGGTGCCGTCGCGCCTGCTACCCAGAATTCTATTTTAGTTTCGCTACTGCCAGCATCTACAACTATTTGATGTGGTGGGTACATAAGCAACTTCAATTCAGAAATTATAGTTCTTTGACCACGTTAATTCAAAAGCAATTCAAACAACTTCACCCTTATAGCTACAACTTCCCCCCTCTAATGGCCCGATACTTATGGGTGGGGTTTCGCTAAATGGGTGAGGTCATTTCAAGGAATTTGTGCTAGTGCTTGGTCAAAGAAAATTTGTATTAGCGCTTGGCAAGGAAAGCAGACAGGCATATTTCAAGGGAATGCAAGTATAGTAGTTGCCAAATTGGTTAGGACATTAGGACAAATTCTATTGTGCCAAGTTGTTCTAGATAGTGGATTTGAAGCTAGCTAAAATTGCACTTGTGGCAGCCATTCATTGTTTGAGAAGCTTTGGCACAGAAATGCTTTCTCTGGGGAGCTGAATTGGTACGCTGTGGCAGCTCCGTCTGCTAAAATCATAGGAGGCCTGCAACAACATACTGGCTTAATTTGTGCCAAGTCTTCTCAAAAAATGCTCTCCTATAGGCAAATTTGACCCGTTGAGGGCATCTGAACAGCCTTTGCAAGCTCTGGTACAGTAGAGCAATATGGCAGGGCATGAGCCTTTAAATTGGGGGCATGAGCAAGTGCGATCGCCAACATCGAGTTAAACTACATTTGGGGCTACCTTCCAAAACTGCTGAGTTGATGTTGATAAGATTCCAGTAGGAGGCAAGTGGTAAATGGCAGGTAGCAGCATCAAAAACTTAGCCTCGTGCCTCCAATAATTTAGCTTTTCTTACGCATAGCGCGGCGGGGTTTCTCGCCTACTAATTCTAGCGCTTTGTTCTCCCATTCATTCCCAGAAGCGCGGGCGACGGTAAGGGCTTTCTTGAGGTAATTGAGAGCAGTGTCGATTTGCTCTCCACATTCGCCTCGCCCCGCTACTAATGCGATTTTGACAAAGCTTTTGAGTTTGCCTGGAGGGATGCCCACATCGTCAATAATATTGTTGAGAATATCAGCCATTTTTGCTTTATATTGAGCATCGGCTGTTAGGAAACCTACCCTCTTCATGAGTCCTGCTAATTCCTGCTGCAACTGAGCATTTTGCTCGGATACGGCATCAGTTGAAGCTACCTGTGACTTGGCTATCTCTAAGTCCCTACCCAATCGTTCTAAATTGTATTCAGCTTCATCTAATTTAGCTCTGTACTGGTCTCTCTCTTGCCGATATTTATTAGCTTTGCTAGAGAGCTTTTGAATTTGGTCAGCTTGCGCTTTGAGCTGTCGCTCCTGCTTTTTAAGAGACGCTGCTGCTTCTTTTAGTTGCCTGCTAACTTCCAAATTACTATACTCGATATCGGGTTTTATGCCATTAGGATGTTCCACTTGCAGAGGAGATGAAGAAGATGGAGAAGATAGAGGAGAGTGGAGAGAGCTTTTGAGTTGTGTTTTTAGCCGCTCTATTTCCCCATTCGCTTCTTGCAATTGGCGGTGTAGTTTCAAAGCACTCTCACTAATCTCGATATCGGGTTTAGCCTCACCAGCAATTCTTATTACACTGGCTATTGAAGCTAATTCATCCCGCACTTGGGGTGGAAGCGATAGCCCAATTTGTTCGCTATCGGCAACAGCAATTAGATGCCATCCTAGCAGTTCGAGGGAGCTATTACTGCCGTCAACTAATTTGAGCGTCACCCCTTCTACACTGCCATTCCAAACTTCAGAACGATACAAGGAGGAGAGGCATTCCACGCACTGTTTGATGCCTGCTGGAATGCGACGCATAATGGTGGGATACTTGGCTGTTTTGCCCCTACCGCCAACTGGCTTTACTTCTTCAATAGGCTGATTCATGGTGTAAATTGCAACGGAACTTAACTTAACTGCACTTCTGTTTTAAAGTAGTTAAGTGGAGGAAAGCTCTCCAAATAGGTAGAGTTGATACTCGATATCAAGTATGAGATTTAGCCCATCCTGCCCAGCTAATTGCTCCTCTAGCAAGTTGGCTGTAAACTGTTGTCTGAGTTACGATAAAATGTTCAGGCAAATCTCACAAGCGAACCAGATATTGAGTTTAGCAGTTTTAGCTCATCGCGGCACATAGGTACACTTAAATAAAGCTGATATCAAGTTTATCAAATGGTCAAACGCAGCACATCACTAGAGTTGAATAAACCCGACAATATTGAGTTTAACACTATTAGCTCATCACGGTACATTACACCACTCGGACAAACCAGATATTGAGTTTTTACCGACTAAGCGATAGCAAATACTAGAAAGCTGATAACAGATTTAACCCCAATAACCAACGACTGCTATTAAAAGCTGATATCCATTTTAAGTATCAATAGGTTTGAGAGCAAAATTTGATATCAACTTTAACGTAAGGCCTCAATACTTTTGAGAGCAAACTGATATCCACAACTTACCTTAACTATCAATACCTTTGAGAGCAAGCTTAATATTAACTTCAATCTCAATTTTAAACTCAACTATCAATAGCTTTGAGACGAAACCTGATATCAGGTTTAACCTGAGACATCAATACTTTTGAGATAAAAACTTGACATCAGCTTTAAACTCAACTATCAATAGCTTTGAAATCAAAACCTGATATCAGATTTAACCTGAGATATCAATAGCTTTGAAATCAAAACCTGATATCAGCTTTAAACTCAACTATCAATAGCTTTGAGATAAAAGCTGATATCAACTTTAGCTGAAGTAACGAGTTAAACTCGAAAAACTTGATATCAGGTTATCCTCAAATAGTCGATATCGAGTTTAAGTTGAAACCACGCATTTCTAAGGCTACAATTGCAGCAAATCTGCCCTATGACAGAGTAAGCCTTAGCTGCGAGCAGGCTACCTTGATTGGGAGAGTGCCAGCCATGTTTTCCTATAGGAAACGCCTTAGCAATTGCAGGCGCTCGCTCTCAGTTTTCGGCTCTAACTGTTGTAATATAGAGGTAGCAATATGGCAAGACCGACCAGCCGTTCTGACGGTGCAGCGAGGACTATTAACTTGATGGTTTGCCTCGCTCCATCAGAACACGAACAGCTTAAAGAACTAGCAGCTTCTCGTAACATGAGTATGGGAGCTTTTGTCAGAGAACTCGTCTTTAATAGGAGGATGCCACCACCTCAAAAAAGCTGCTCAATTCCTGCCGAAGCTGAAGCAATTTACTATGAAATTCGAGAGGCTGTCAATAGCATCAACCAATTGATTAAAAATGCCAGTCTTGCTATTCAAAGAGGGCAAATCAATGGCATCGACATTCACTCTGAAAATAATTTTCAAAGGTGGTCAGAGTTGCAATTAGTATTGAAGCAAACAGCGATTCAACTTCTGAGCGCTTATGATAATCAAACAAAGCCAAAATAAAAGCGCCCTGTCCACTTTAGAGTACATGGTGGCTCCTGCTGATGCTCGGATTGTGGATACGAATTTATTGGGCCGCAGTCCTCAAGATTGGGTTCGGGAGTGCCAGTTGGATAGCCAAAAGAAACCGCTTTTGAAAAAGGTACATAAGCACGTCAAATTTTCTTTTCCCTATCGGGATGATTCTCACCCATTAGGGGCATATCGAGAAGAGGTAAGTGACGATAAATGTGCTGAAATTGCTAAGTATTGGATGGAGGGAATGGAACACTATGACTGTAAGTATCTGTTAGTGGCGCATGAAGAAAAAGACCACTTCCACTTGCATTTGTTTGTGATGCGAATTAGAGAAGATGGCAGCGTGGTGTCGGATTCCAATGACTATCAGCGCAGCGAAGACAAGGCACGGGAAATTGAGTTAGAATTTGGGTTAGAGCAACAAAAGGGAAGTAAGCATAAAAAGCGGACGGCTGCTACAACTGAAGAGTATTTGTATTTTGAACGCACGGGCATTGCTAGCACTCGAATGAAGTTGCAAGCGTTGATTGAAAGTGAAGCAGTTGGCTCTTCTAGTTTGCAAGAATTGATTGAACGGTTGGCAGCAAAGGAAGTTGAAGTTAGACTGCGCCGAGAGGATGATGGAGCAATTTCTGGGATTAGTTACAAGTTAGATGGCATTCCTTTTTCTGGCAAGAAGTTGGGGCCAATCTATCAGTTAGCAGGACTGCAAAAGGAGTTGGGAATTTATGACTGCACAAGAGAGAATGAGGCAAGCCGCAACGAAGGAATTATCGCAGCACCAGGGGAGTCAATTAGGGAGCAATTCGGAAAGCGAATTGAAAGCCTTGTTGCCGCTGTTGTCCAAGTTTGTAGAGCAGCAGAACCAGATTCAAGCAGAGCAAGTGTCGCAGCGGCAGCAAATGGAGCGGTTGGGCCAGGCGATGGCGAATTTGCTCCAGCAGGGGCCAGGGGCGGCGGTACAAGAGTCAGAGCAGCCGGAGTGGGCAAAGGTATTGGCAGCAGAGGTGATGGCGTTGAGGAGGGAAAATCGCAAGTTGATTGGGGTGTGGGAAGAGCAAGCCAGCTTGCAGGAGAGCTCGACGAGGGCATTGACACAGAGCTTGAACGGCTTAGATGGAGACAGAAAGAGGCAAGCGACAGCGTTAGAGAGCTTGAGGAGTGCCGTAGAAGGCAAGAACAGCAGCTTGACTCCAAACCGTCTCAATTCTATGCTAAATCAAGCGTTGAGCGAGTTCGCCGCCCGTCTGCCGCTCAGAAAGAACTCGAACTCTGAACAGTGGAGCTGGGGTGGGGTGACTGTGGCGGTGCTGGCGGGGGTTATGTGGATGGGGCTGATTAGTTGGGCTGTGTCTGAGGTGGCGGTGTATCGGTTTCGGGAGGAGACTGAAGCTTATTTGTACGATACTTGGAAGCGGGCGGGGTGGGCGAATACGAAGTTACAGCGGATTGAGGAGCATTTGGGGACTGAGCCTAAGCGGGAGCAGGGGGAAGAGTGAGGGGGGATGGGCGATTGGCTTTTGGAGAGTTGCTGGGGTGTGGTGCGATCGCTCTCAACGACTTCGCTCGCCACCTGAATAAATCTGCGAGCACATCCTTCTTTAAACTCATTCGCTCTAACTTGAGCGAACGATCGCTTCACTTCAAAATATTTATACTAATATAGAAAAATTGCCGCCGAGTTTCTGAAATTTATAGTGCGATCGCACGATTTTGTTGAAACTAAAGCCTTTCTTTCACAAGTTGAGTAATCTCAGCCTTAGTAATAATCCCGTCTCTATTGCGGTCAAAACCGTTATTCTGTCGATACTGAATTGTGCCGACGCGAAACAAAACGTAACCGTCAGGCTGGCCTACCGCCGCAGGCCACAAAACCGAAGCATAGAAATCACCAATCGTGTTGAGTTTGCCTTTGTATGGCATTAGATATTTTCGTACATAATCCAACTGCTGAATCTCACCCATTGCCAATAAAGCAGATGTGCTAGTACCTAAACCCCGCGCTGTTGACGGCATGAATTGAATCAGCCCTGTAGCGCCTGAAACTCGATTGACTTCCGAGGCTTTTAATCCACTTTCAAACTGCATAATTGCCATCAAGTGATTGGGATTAGCACCTAAATCTCTGGCAATTGCGACAGTTTTGTTTAGGAACTCAGGGGATTTCTTGCCTAACCATTTGGGATCTAGTTTGCCAGAATTCGCTATCGCTGCTATGGGATTCTGCCCGCTCGAAATGGCTGATGCAGCAACTCCAACAGCGTTAATAGTTTTTTGTACGGGTTCCGATTGGATGACTGGCGGCACTAAAATATATGCTCCCGTCAGTGCAACAACTCCCCAAGTAACGAGCCTAAAATCAAATTCATCCCGATGTTTAATTTTGTAAATTGTCATTGACTTTTCTCCGGCAATTTACCCGTCAAAGCTTGATAAACATATCCCGTTTGTGGCGGCACTTTCTCGCCATCAGTTCCACCCGAACGCTGTTGAAAATGCAGGTGCGGCCCAGTACCAGCCGTACCCGATTTAGCGATGACTGTGCCTACTTTCTGTAACCCAGACTTGCACTCGCCAACTGGTAAATGTAAGTAGTCAAAACTAACGTCCCACTCCGATACCGAGTAACTAGCAACCCAACCCCAGCGGCCGTTATCCCAACACCGAACGTTGACGCTTGAACCTGATGGGCCGATGGCATAGAGAGGCGTGTACATTGGTGTTGCCACATCTGTTCCAAAGTGCATCGAACTGCAACCAGCACAGGGAGAACTGCGGGGGCCGTAAGCAGACGTTACTGGAAATCCTGCAATGCTTTGACCCTTGAGTGGTGTTTGAGCCCAATTGCCAGAGAATTTCGGAGGTGTTTTGGAACCGCTGGAAACAGTGGGGGCATGAGTTGCTTGTTGCTCAGTCGCTTGTTGATAATTCGCTACCTGTAACTTTGCCTGTCCTCCCCTCACCAGTACCCCAACTGAATTCTGCAAAACTTGGTTAAGTCCAGGTGCTAAAATAGCGATCGCGATTCCCGTAACAACAACAGCAGTAATAAAATCCCCCCGGCGATAAGCTGTGTCCAAACGGACTGGATTGTGCTGATAGCCAGATTCAGGAGAATAGACAATAGAAGATGTGTCAACGGGAAACTCAAACATCGCTCAATATCTCTCGCTTATCAAAGGTGTAACTCTTCAAATTACCATTGGGTTCAAATTGCACAATTAGCTTTTTGCCATTAGTTGCAGTCCAACTGAATTTATCCAGTTCAACTCCACATCCAGCACCGATAATTGCTTCGATATCCTTTTTAGCTATCCCTGGTTTTAGCAACTCTCTGGCTTTGGCATATTGTTCAACATTGAAGGGTTTTTGATTAATACAACCTGTTGCAGTTTGAGCCAGCACTGTTTTGATTTGATGGGCTGCCATCACACCTGCTTTTTCTGCTCTCTGCTGCGTTTCGGGCAACAACGACCAATCAATTTTTAGATACTCGCCACTTCGTAAATTGAGCAATAACAACCCACTCATTAACAATAAAGCGATAGCATTTGAATGTCTTAATTTAGCCCATGCCATAGCAATTTAATGGGGCATTGCTGCCCCATCCTCCCTGATTATTCGTTATCAGAAATAGGCACAGTTTGCAGAGCACCTCGCTGCAATTGCCGCAGTTCAGTTCTTGTCAATTGGCGACCCCCTCCATAACTAGCAAAGGTAGGAGAAAAGCTAGTGTTAGCATAATTCACAGTTTGTGCGCCGACACCACCACCAACCGCCCAACCAACTTGTGCCGGGTTAAAAGGGTCTGGAGATTTCGCTACTTGCTGTCTGGAAATCAAGGCATTCCAGACAAAGAAAAACCCAAAAATCGATAGCCAAATCAACCCAATACTGACACTAGCTGTGCGAATTGGCCACTGACGAAGGGCTTTAATCCACAAACAAATGGCATCATACGCTACCCATGGATTGCTATCAGTATCGTAGTTAGGGACAACTACAACACGAGTCACAACTGTTTGTTGGGATTGCGTTTGATAATTGGGTTGTAAAGGAACATGAACTATTGAACTATTGTTGTTAGTCAAGGAATTTACCTCCTGTAAAACGGAATTGATAGCAGGGACAAGCCCAGGTTTTGTAGGGGATTGCACCCTACTTTCGCGTGGTTACGATTGGCTTTTGCCCGAAGGAAAAGTTACCCCTAATCCTGTACCTAAAAGAAAGGCAGTAGCGAGATATCTGGGGTGAATTAAACTGAAACTTGGATTGGCTATCAGTAAAGTAAGCGCTACGAAACTCCCGCAAAATACACCTCGGAAAATAGCTTGATTTAAACTGAGAAAACCGCTTTTGACTTGCTGTGCTAATTGCTGCTTCTCTAATCTAGATAGCTCTGATTTCATTTGCTCTACTTGTGATTGCTGACTGAGCACAAGTATTGTTAGGTCTTCAACCATTAAAGGGCTAACAGTTGAAGACTCATCAAACAACTGTTTTGTCAGGCTATCTTTAGCAGCCTTTTTCAGTCGAGCGTTTTTAGCAGCACCGCGTAAAGGTTTGCCATTTTTATCAGTTAATTCCCAATCGTCAAGCATAATCAACTCCTTTTTTGTCTAAAAAATCTGCAAAATGAGCAATCAAAATGGGCGGAGCATACTTGCGAATTAAGTAGCAAAAACAGGGCTTGCCCACATTACTATAAGAGCGATGCGAATCGGGTTCATGCCGCTTACACCGCAGCACATTTTTGATGATGTCGCTGGCATTTCTGCTAACATCTAAGTAGCTCAAAATCTCTTCAAATAGCTCCAGTTCTGTTACATCTGGAAAGTATTTAGCAAACTGGGACTCGTCCCAAAGAACAGGCGAAATTGGGGGGATAGAAGGAGGATTTGGTGGCATTCCTGAGACGTGAGACTCGTCCCTGGGACTCTGGGACGCTTCACTTGGATTGCTTTGTGGCTTTTGGGTTTGTTTGGGACTCGTCTCATTATCTGGGACTTGTCCCATCCAGTTATCTGATAGGAATTCTGAGCGATATCGCCTTTCTGCAATCAGTTTATTGATTTCCTCTTCAGTCGATTCTGCTACCCAGTAATCCCAACTAATTTGAGGATTATTCGGTGACTGTTGACTTGATTGTTGTTGACTTGGTGGCTGTTGGCTTGATTGCTGCTGATTTGATTGTTGTTGACTTGATTGTTGTTGATTAGGTTGTTGATTTAATTGTTGACTTGATTGTTGCTGATTAGGTTGTTGTTGCCAAGGTTTAGGCATTGGCAATTCAGAGGAAATCACATCCGACTTTTCGCGATAGCTTAATTCAGGAAATAGCTGAATCAAATATTGCGAATTCATCCAAGGTTGCAACTGCACCGGTTCTCGAATGGGATTGCCATCATCGTCTTCTCGATACCCCTTAATAAAGCCTCGAAAAGCAGGTCTAGGATGCCCAAAAGTATCTCGTTCTGCCTTAAGATGAAGCGTGAGTAATTGCTCCTCTTTCATTTCATGTTCGCCTGTACGCTTGCTATTACCCGTGCCACCTTTTTTATCAGTATGGCTGATTAAAATGAGGAATTCTCTGGCTTTTCTGGCATCGGATAATACGGAAAACAGGAAATCTTCTACACCATTTCCAGGGATACGAGTAGCATAATTGGTGTACTCATCCCACACCGAAGTAATGGGAGGAGAATTGAGGTTGCGGGTTTTGAGTCGCTTATAATAATGAGAGAGTTGAGCCGCAATTGCGGCATAGTTTTGTTCGTGTCCAACTAAACGACAAGCGAACCATTTATCCTCATTTTGATGAGCGTGAGGGTCACTCACTTCTAAGCTGTGTCCGCAGTACAATTTTCTTAGTAAAATTAAGAAGCCAACAAAGGTAGTTTTGAAGGCTCCTTGACCACCTTTTACGAGTAGTGCTGGGGGTTCAAGCAAGCACAAAACCCACTTGGTTTCAGGTTGATTGAGTAACATCCAAAACTCTTCTAATCTGCGATCATTTGCTCCTTTAACTGCATCAATTGGTATTATTGGTTGAGTGGGAGATGTAGGACTATTAGGAGAGCTTGGAGGCTGTTGTCCAGGTTGCCCAGGCGTTGTTTGTTGTGACTCTAATCCCAACACTTTGTAGAGATGATAGCAGCCAGTTCCTACACCAATTAGAGCGATAGCGATGCCAATTGGCTTCCAATCAGGAGGCTTAGAAGTGGCATATAACTTGTCAGTTTGCTGCCACAATTGCACATCTCGTTCTGTCAATACATCTTGAGTTTTAGTGGCATGATAACCAATAGTTAATGCACTAATAAAGCAGCCAGTAGCAATGCACCCTCTTATCCATTTATTCATGGCTGTTTCACCTCCTGCTCTTGATTAAATTTCATGGCTGTTTGACCTCCTGTTCTCGATTGAATTCTCGTTCAGCCTCTCGCTGTTCCTCTATTTGCTTCCCTGATAAAGCTTCAGCCGATTGTTGCAAGTAAAGAGTGCGACTTTCCCTTAGTTTCCGCATAGCTGCTATCATTAAATTAGGCTGGACATCGGCAATGGTTGAAACTTGTCCAGTTCGAGCTTGTAGCACTGCACAATACTCGAATAAAGCAGCAGCCATTCTGGGATAGTCAAGTCGAATTGCTGCTTGATTCCAATCTGTTTCTATGCGACTTTCTACTAAGTCAAAACATCCGTCGCGACTCATGCGGTGGCAGGGGTGTTTTTTATCCTCTCTTTGTTTGTCAATGTTGAAGGTCTTTTTCTGAGCTTCTGCTAGGATTAATCGCTGCCATTGACCAGGTTCTCCTGCACCATCTCCCCATACAAATAGGTTCATTTGTTGTTGGTCTTGGAGGAAGTTGGTATCGAGTTGGTTGACTAATGTCTGGGGGTTAAAAGTGGTGGTTGGTGCTACTTTCTTTTGAGGTTGGCTGTTGAAAGTCCAATAGCCGATAATTCCGGCAATTGGTAGTGCTACCGCACCAACTGCTATCAATCGAATTGCTATTGGCGATAGTTTGAATTTAGGGCGGTTTTTTTGTTGTTCAAAAGTCAGTGGGTATGGTGGTGGTTGCCATTCGGGTTGGGGTGGATTTGGTTGTACGTCCATGTTATTTCTCTTGTTGTTGTTGGGAGATAGCTAAGCCATCTGTACCGATAAATACTTCAGTTGCACCGATAATTAGCTCAGTTGATGGTGGTGGAAGCTTGGAGGACTTCGGATCTGTTTTTTGAGGTTTGAGGAAACAGGAAAGGCAAATAGCTAGGGCGATAAAGGCTCCACCTAAACTGCCGATTGGGGTGCTATTGCCAACTGCAACGCCGCTTAACATTGTTAAGCTGGTAATGCCAATTGCTCTGTTCCTTTCCTGCTCAACTAACACTTTTTGTTGTAGAGCTAGGGTTTTTCCTAGTTCTGTATGAGCTTCTACCAGAGTCCTGCTGATTGTTGCCGTTGGGTGGTTTTGTAAGGTTCTAAGGCACTCGAAGTTACGGGTACTGCTAACTTTGGGGTGGGAAGTTTGGCTTCCCTCAAGTCTAAAGGGGTGGCTGCTGCTGCCTCGGATAAACTGTTTAAGTTGCTGCGAAGGTTGTTGCCAAAGTCGGA
>NZ_JARFTR010000247.1 GCF_029167235.1 Kamptonema sp. UHCC 0994
GTTAACTGTTACAGGATTTATGCAAAAGTATCCGTAACGCCGCCATCTTGGCGGTGATTTTACCGCCAAGATGGCGGCGTTACATAAAGCCTGCGTAAAGTCATGACTTAGCAATTAGCAATTAGCAATTAGCAATTAGCACCTATGCAGCAACTTTCCAATCCAAAAGTTAAAGATTTAGTGTTAATTGGCGGTGGTCACAGTCATGTAATTGTACTAAAAATGTTCGGCATAAAACCGCTGCCAGGAGTGCGTCTAACTCTAATTAGTGATGTCACTCATACTCCCTATTCTGGGATGCTTCCTGGTCACGTCGCGGGGTTCTACGATGAGGATGAATGCCATATCGATTTGCGATCGCTTTCTCAATTCGCCCAAGCCCAAATTTTTATTGACAAAGCAATTGCTCTAGACCTTGACAAAAATCAAGTAATATGTACTAATCATCCCCCGATAAATTTTAACCTACTTTCCATTGATATCGGTAGCACTCCAAACACCATCTCAGTGCCAGGTGCAGCAGCTTATACAATTCCCGCCAAGCCAGTACCAGAGTTTTTAGCTAACTGGAACCAGTTAATTAAAGAGAGACAAAATTATCAAAAACCGCTTTGCATCGCCATTGTTGGCGGCGGTGCAGGCGGTGTAGAACTCGCCTTAAATATGCAATCTCGCTTGTTAGCAGCCGATGCTGTTAATGCCAACAATATATCTGAGCAAATAGATAAATTAGCCGTTAAATCTGTCACCAAATCCGTTGTGAAATTTCACTTATTCCATCGAGATCGAGAACTGACGATCGGTCATAACCAGCGGGTACGCCGCCGTCTCAAAGAAATTATGATCGGCCGGGGTATTGAATTACATTTAGGTGAAACAGTATGTGCAATACAAAAAAACAACTTAAATTTACCAATTACCAATTACCAATTACCAATTACCAATTACCAATCACCAATCACCAACTCTCAATTACCAATTACCAATTACCAAATTCACTGTGAATCAGGATTAAAATTGGAATGCGATCGCATTTTTTGGGTGACACAAGCATCAGCACCTAATTGGATAAAAGCATCTGGCTTATCTACTGATGATAAAGGATTTATTCAAGTTAATGACTATCTACAATCCATTTCTCATCCTCACATATTTGCCGCAGGTGATATCGCGACAATGATTAATCATCCGCGTCCCAAAGCAGGGGTATTTGCAGTACGTCAAGGTAAGCCGCTATTTGAAAATTTGCAGCTATTTTTATTAGAAAAACCGCTGAAAGCCTTTGTCCCACAGAAACAATATCTCGGATTAATTGGTACTGGAAATAAAAGTGCGATCGCATCTCGCGGGCCTCTGATGTGGGAATCACCTTTATTGTGGTGCTGGAAAGATTGGATCGATCGCAAATTTATGGAAAAATTCCTATGATTCCGGTCAATCGCGATCGATAACCTTTGTCCGACGTAGCAATAAGTTGTTAACCAAAATTAATTCTCTAATTCTTCTTTCTGTAAAGCAGGTAACTGCACAGTAAAAGTTGTCCAGCCGCCGCCGCTGGCTACTTGAATTTTTCCTGCTAATTGTTCCACCAGTTTCTGCACTAAAGCTAAACCTAAACCTGTCCCGCCTTGCTTCCAAGGATCGGCATTAGGAACTCGATAAAACTTTTCAAAGATATGAGGTAACTCCTCTGTAGGAATT
This sequence comes from Kamptonema sp. UHCC 0994, assembly GCF_029167235.1. Taxonomy (GTDB): domain Bacteria; phylum Cyanobacteriota; class Cyanobacteriia; order Cyanobacteriales; family Microcoleaceae; genus Kamptonema. Next base: position 1,702 of record NZ_JARFTR010000247.1, read on the forward strand.
TCTGCTTGATTACCTACCGTGAACAAAACTTGAGAACTGGCAATTGACGACTGAGAAATAGAGGTGGGTAAAATATTAGTTTCGACTGCTCTCTTTCTGTGCTTTTCCCTTCCCTTATTCCCAATTTTTCCTGCATCATTTGCATCGTTTCCACTCTCCAGCTTGCAGTTAACTTTCAAAGTAACTTCACCACCGTTAGGTGTATATTTGCAAGCATTATTGAGCAATTCTGCTAAAATACGAGCTAGACTAGCACGGTTGGAAGTGATAGTAGGTAACTTGCGATCGCATTCAACTTGCAAGATTTGCTGGCGATTCTGGGCTCTGGCTCTAAATGGTTCAATTATAGCAGGTAGCCAAGTTTGCAAATTAACTGATTCCAAAGCAATAGGATAAGCTGCTGCTTCCAAACGCTGCAAATCTAAAAGAGCATTAATTAAATCTGTTTCTCTAGTACATTCTGCTTCTAGAATTCCTAAATAAATCTGTCGCCGTTCTGGAGTAGGAGAAATTTTTAACATATGAATAGCCATTTTCATATTGGCTAAAGGCGTTCGCAGTTCGTGGGAAACTGTACTTAGAAAGTCATCTTTAAGAATATTTAGTTGCTGAAGCTCTTGTATTTTCTGTTCCAATTCTGCGGTTCGTTCTTGGACTTGAAGTTCAAGATCTGTATTTAAATTTTGCACTTGTTGGTAAAGTTGTGCTTGCTGAATTGCGATCGCGACTTGAGTTGCTAATTGTAAAAGCAAATCGACTTCTGACGGTTCCCAATCCCGTGACTCTTCACACTGGTGAACGCACATCATTCCCCATAAATTACCATCTTGCAAAATTGGTACAACGATTAAAGCTTTGATTTCTGCTTGTCTGAAACGCGCCAATTGCTCTAAACTTAGATGAGCTTTGTCAATATCAGAAATCGCATAGTTTTCTTGTTCAAATGCCTTATTGTATTGTTTCCAAATACTTTCTGGAACGATATCTCCTAACATAGAAGGCCAGTTAGAGGCGACGGATTCTGCTACAATAACGCCAATATCCCCAGGCTCTAAGCGGATGATAGTCCCGCGATCGGCTTGCAGGACAAGACGCACTTCGGCGACGGTAGCGTTGATAATTTCGTCGAGATTTAGAGATTGATGAATCCGCAAAGCTATCTTAGTTAAAAGCCGATCGCGTTGCAGTTGGGAGTGCAGTTTTGCTGTCCGTTCCCGCACCTCTTCTTCTAGTTTGGCGTTACGGCTTTGTAGGAGTTCGAGTTTTTCAGCTTGCAGTTGATATACTGACTGCTGTAATTGTTTGACGGCGCGGTACATTTCTGTTGGATCGAGGACTTGTAGCAAGCTAGTTTGAGCGATCAAACCCAGGAGTTCGCCTCTGGTACCGCAGACAACTAATCGCTGGGCTTGTTGCTGCTGCATTTCTTTGTGAGCTACCCACAAGGAATCAGAAGGTTTCAAACTAAACAGAGAACTTCTCATCACTGCTGCAACTGGTAAATTCTCAAAATCTAGTTCTAAAAACTGAGCCTGCACGAGATCGTATTCGGTGATAATTCCCAGAGGTTTGTGAAATGAATAATAACAAATGGAGGTGCGATCGTCTTTTGGCTTCTCCATTTTTAATTCTTTACTTTGGGTAATGACGAGGCAACTGGCCTGGTGTTGTGACATTAGTTCGGCTATGCTCAACAGTGAGGTATTTTGGGGCGCGGAGATGGGCATAGTCATCAATTCTGTCACCCGCCGCAATTTGAGTATATTGGAGGGTTGCAATACTTCGCGAATCCTTTCCTTAGTAAGTACGCCAACTAAGCGAGTGTTGCTATCTACAATGGGTAAGTAGTGAATCCGGTGCTGGCGAAATAGAGATAAGGCTGTGAATACATCTTGGTCGGCTGATTCCGTGAGGGTAATTGAAGCTGGTGACATGACTTCAGCAATGGGAATTTTGTCCAGAGGGATTCCGGTTTGGCTGTTAGTTTTGCCTGTGGCAATCAATCGGATAATATCACCTTCAGTTAATATGCCTAGTAGTGGCGATCCTTTGTGGCTATGGGAGGATGTGGCTCCATTCAGCTCAGAGGCATTTTTTACTACTAGGATGCAGTGGGCACGCACTTCTTGCCAAAGGGGGGTTTCGCCAATTGATGTAATGTTTGAGAAGGGGTTGACTTTGGTTAGGCTGCACTTAGTTTCTAATTGGCTGATGAGGGCGATCGCTTCTGCTACAGAAGTTTCGGGCCCCGCAATCAGGGGGTGACGGTCAATCGCTTGTTCAAGGGCTGATGAGTAGAGGGGCGGTTGGTGAAACTGCATAGTAAATCACAGCTAGAGCGCAGGGCATCCGTTCGAGGCGATCGCTTTCGCGACTGTTTGTTTTAGATAGGATTTACGCACAATAGTCCTATCTAAGTTAAATGTATTGAAGCAAACGGGAAGGTTTTATGCTTTCTAATTAACGATCCTAGCGTCTGGGAACACCGCGATCGCGAAGGAAAGAATCCTTGGGATTTAGGTCAAGCTGCTCCCTATTTCGCTAAGTTTGTTAAATTCGCCCTCAGCTCCACAACTAGACCGCACGGCCGGCTTGGGCTGCGGTCGTGGTTACGATGCCGTGCTGTTTGCCGATCGCGGTTTTGAGGTTATTGGTTTTGATTTTGCTGCCTCTGCGATCCTAGATGCAACCTGTCTAGCTCAAGGCATGGGTAGTAGTGCCCAATTTTTGCAGAGGGATATCTTTGAGTTGGCAGCGGAATTTCCCTCTCATTTTGACTATATCGTGGAACATACCTGTTTTTGCGCTATTCCTGTTGAAAAACGCAATTTTTACGTTAAGAAGGAAGAGGGAAGAGGGAAGAAGGAAGTATGACTCTCTGATTTTAATTTTTAATTTTTAATTACCTAAGCCTCCATTTTTTAATTTTTAATTTTTAATTACTTAAGTATCGCTTAGGCGTTGCATTAACCAGTCATATCTAGATTTAGCTAAATTGCTGTTTTCCAAAGCTGGTTGATTTGGTTCTTCTGTTGTACTATCCTGAAACAGGAGATAGTCTGGATCTTGACTGAAGCGGTTAACTGTACCCCGCAGTCTAGTAGAAAGAAATTTTGTGATCGCTCGATAGAACCGCAGGGAAAAAAGCACATCTTGTTCTAGTTTTTCAGTTAATTTTTCTCTGGGAATTGATAATATTAGGCATTCTTCAGTGGCTCTAACACTGGCAGAGGGGAGGCGGCCATCTACGAAAGACATTTCGCCTAGAACCTCTCCAGAGCTAATTTTGCCTATTTCTCTGTTCCCTAAAGCTGCAACTGAAACGCTCAGGCTTCCGTCTAAAACGATATAGAGCGCGTCTATGGTTTTGCCTTCGCAGATGAGCACAGTGCCTGCTGAGATTTGGTTGCGCGTACCGTTGACGAGCATCCAATCTATGTCGCGATCGCTCAATTCACCTAAGATCGCTAAAACTTTGCTCATAATGTAGGAGGGGGGATGCGTGTTGTCTTCTTATACCTTATATTTTGATAGCTTGGTAATGTAACGGCATTTTTTAAGGAATTGCTTATGAAGACCGTTCTGATTGTGGAAGACAATCCGATTAATTGGCGAGTTTTTGAGAAGATTATAACCAAGCGGGGAGCAATGCTTGCCAAGCATACGGAAGATGTGGAAGAGGTATTGCAAATGGCCTCTTCTGGAGAAGCTGATATTATTCTGATGGACATTTGTCTTGCCAATAGTTACTACCAAGGCAAGCCAGTTAACGGCGTTGAGATCACCAAATTGCTGAAAGCAAACTCACAAACAGCCAAACTACCTGTAATCTTGGTGACAGCTTTAGGGGAGAGCGATCGCGATCAACTTCTAGCACAGAGCGGTGCGGATGGCTTTATTGCCAAACCTATAGTTGATTATCAAAATTTTGTGGCTCAGATTAAAGCCAAATTGCCGCAAGAATAAAGTCGCGATCTTAGCATTTAGAAGAAGAATACCTTAACAGAAGGCAAAGGTAGACTTTATTCTACTTATATTGTTTGATCTTTCTCATTCTTGTACTGAGCCAAAAACGCGCGCAATTTTTTTTCTTGAAACCCTTTTACCAACTCGCATATCTGTTCAGCAAGGCGGGTTTATAGATATCTGCACACTCACAAAAAATATCTAGGCTAACTGTCGCGATCTAATTTTAGCTCGATCTGCCCCTGGAGACGCAATGCCTTTGGCTGACTACGCCTAGGATTTGCTGATATAGCTAGGGTCTACGATGCTCAGGACTAGGGGAAGAAGGGAATAGAATCAGCGGGTTTCAGTAATTTAGAATGTCCTAACTACCAAGAAGGTTGCTATACTTAGCTTTCCTTTGCAATTTTGACTGGCAAAATTGATTGAACAACTAGGCAACATGGGAGAAATCGTGGTATTGATAAAGAGAATGTAAAGAGAAAGTATGGCGCAGTGCCTAAATGATTCCGCAACAACTCACGCTCAAAAATTTTCTCAGTTACCGCGATGCAACCCTCGACTTTCGAGGGCTCCACACAGCTTGTATTTGCGGCCCCAACGGTGCAGGTAAAACCTCCCTTTTAGAAGCGATCGCTTGGGCAATTTGGGGTAACTGTCGCACCGCCTCCGAAGATGACATCATCCACATTGGCGAAACCGAAACCCGCGTTGACTTCGTTTTCGCGACGCACGGCGAAATCTACCGCATCATCCGCAATCGCCGCCGGGGACAGTCGGGAACTCTAGAATTTCAAATTGCAACTAACTCTGCTGTTATTAACGAGGGAATTAAGGCTGTAACTTTTCGGACTTTGACACAAAAAGGACTGCGGGCGACACAGCAGAAAATTATAGAACACCTGAAACTTGATTATGAAACCTTCATCAACTCAGCTTATTTGCGACAAGGGCGTGCGGATGAATTTATGCTCAAAAAACCGAGCGATCGCAAAGAAATTCTCGCAGGCCTTCTCAAACTCGACCAATACGACACTTTAGCAGAACAAGCCAAAGAAAAATCCCGCGCATTTAAAGCTCAAGTTGAAGTATTACAGCAAAGTCTGTACTCAATCAAAGAGCAACTGCTACAACGAGATGCGATCGCATCTCAGCAAGCCAACCTCCAACAAATTACCGCTCAACTCCAACAACAGCAAAATATTAATACCGAAAAACTCCAGCAACTTCAAGGCCAGCAACACCAACGCCAAACCGGAGAGAAACTCCTAATTGGTCAACAGCAACAACAGAGCAACATCGCCCAAGAATGTAGCCGTTTACAACAAGAAATCGCCACAGTTAAACAGCAGCAACAGGAAATTCAAGCCCTTCTGCAACAAGAAAGCGAAATCACAACGGGTTTAAACCTTTTTCAAAAGCTGCAAATTGAAGAAGAAACCCTTTCTGCTAAATTCAAAGCTCACCAAGAAGCCCAAAACCAGCGCCAGCAATTACAAGAACAACAGCGGCAAATTGTGAGTCAAATCAGCGGTAAAATTCAGCAAGTCCAAGCCCAATTAGAAGCTTTAGAACAACAGCAAAAAGAAGTTCAAGACATTCTTAGCCAACAGCCAGAAGTAGAGGCTGGACTGGCTCAATTGCAAGCAGCTAGAACTCGCCTGAGCAAAATTGACCAATTACAACTCCAAGTTGCGCCCTTGTTGCAACGGCGACAACAATTGCAAACACAACTCGATCGCGCTCATGCTCGTTTGAGCGCTCGTTTAGAAGAACTTAACTCAAGAGCGCGATCGCAGCAAGCTACTTACCAACAAAAGCAACCGCAATTATATAGAGAATTGGAAGCAGTAGCAAATCACATTTTACAATTAGAAAATAAGCGCGTTTATCAACAGCGAGTTACGGAAAAAGGACAAGAAAGGGATCATTTCCTAAAAAGTCTCCACGCCAGTCAACGCGACTACGAAGCCAGACTTGCAGAATTAGATCAAAAAATTCAACTACTAGGAACTCCACCAAATAATACAGCTTTGGCGGAGCAAGAATTATTAGAAGCATCTAATTTTTCTAATAACTCCAAACTCAGGGCGGGCACGGAAGCATCGTCACTACAAGAATTACAACTTCCTAACTGTCCTCTGTGCGATCGCCCTTTAGACGAACACCACTGGAGCTTAGTAGTTACAAAACATCGTACTCAACAACAGGAAATTTGGAATCAACTATGGGTGATTCGGGAACAATTAACTATCTCTGAACGAGAGATTGAAATCCTCAGAAGTGAATATCGCCAACTAGAAGAAGAACTAGCACCCTATGAAACATTGCGGGAACGCCGAGGTAATTTACAAGCCCAAATTGATGCTTTGGGGATAGATAAAATGCGGGTGCAAGAACTATTGGCTGAAGCATTGGAAATAGAGAAATCCCTACGTAGTGGCGAATATGCAGCCGAAGATTATGCTGAGCTTCAACAATTAGATAAAAATCTGCACGAACTCAATTATAGCGAACAGAATCACGCTCTGATCCGCAACCAAGAAAAAAGTTTGCGCTGGGCAGAAATTAAAATGAGCCGCATTAAAGATGCTCAGCAAAAGCTACAGAAAATTAATAGCCGTCGCCCAGAACTTCAAAGTCAATTAATTAGCTTTCAACAGCAAATACAGCAACAACAAACTGACTCAGAAATACAGCAACAAATTCAAAATATAGATAGATATATCGCAGAAATTGGCTATAGCTTAGAACAGCATAGCAACATCCGTGCTGAACTGCGGCAAAATCAATTTTGGCTTTCCCGTGCCGAAAAATTACGCCAAGCTCAAAAACAGTATCCGCAAATACAGCAACGAGCGAGTGAATTGGGCAACTTAATCCAAGTGCGATCGCAAGATTTAGACACACTCAACAATCAAATCTCAGCCATCCGGCAACAATTACAACAAACCCCAGATACAGCAGCACAAATTGGAGAAATTGAACAACAAATACAACATCGCCGTCAACAACTAGACCAAAATTTAGCTAGTTTGGGACGAATTGAACAGCAACAACAGCAGCTTGCAAGCCTTCAGATTCAATGCGAAACTCAACAACAACAACTGGAAACCTCCCGCAAGCAATACCGAGTTTATCAAGAATTATCCCAAGCCTTCGGCAAAAACGGTATTCAAGCTTTAATGATTGAAAACGTCTTGCCCCAACTTGAAGCCGAAACCAATCAAATTTTATCCCGACTGAGTGCTAATCAATTGCACGTCCAGTTTATAACTCAACGCGCGGCCGCTTCCAAAAAAGCCACCAAATTAATTGAAACCTTAGATATATTAATAGCAGATGCTCGTGGTACTCGCCCCTATGAGACTTACTCCGGGGGCGAAGCTTTCCGAATTAACTTTGCGATTCGGTTAGCATTAGCTAGACTGTTAGCACAGCGTGCAGGTACGGCTTTGCAGATGTTAATTATTGATGAAGGTTTCGGTACTCAAGACAGCGAAGGATGCGATCGCTTGATAGCTGCCATCAATGCGATCGCCCCTGATTTCGAGTGTATCCTTGCCGTCACCCACGTACCCCACCTCCGAGAAGCTTTCCAAGCTAGGATAGAAGTCAGCAAAACTGCCCAAGGTTCTCGCATTAACTTGTCAATTTAACAATCCTCAGTTGGGTTCAGGGACTGGTTTAGGAATGTCGATCGGCTATGAAATTGTGGTACAAAAGCATGGGGCAACGCTCAGGTGTTTATCTACACCGGGACAGGGAGCTGAGTTCTGGATTGAGATTCCGCTACGATCGCAAAGTACCCTCACTACCAGAGAATCCGAATCAATTAAGGGATGACAAAAAAACAACCTTTACCCTGGTCTCGTCGCTACATTCCCCCTGGGTTAACCCTTGTTTTGGGTGTCGGGTTGTCCATTTTGGCCTTCGCCCTGATCTGGAACTGGGAAGACAGACGGCGAGATTACGAATTTAACCGTCGAATCGACGACATCGCGATCGCCCTAGAGCGTCAGATTAATACAGATTTAGATGTCATCCTAGCTCTCGGCGACTACATGAGAGCCACTAATCAAGTAGATCGTTCTTCCTTTGCTAGGTTTGTCGCCCGTCCCCTCGCCATTCACTACAGTTTGCAAATCCTCGCCTGGAGTCCACGATTACCTGACACCCAACGGCAAAACTATGAAGCCAAAGCTAGAAGTGACAAAGATCCGAACTTCGAGATTACAGAGCGTAACTCACTTGGTAAGCTAGTTACAGCTAGCCAGCGTCCTGAATATTTCCCCGTATACTACGTCGAGCCTTTAGCCCAGAACCAGGAGGCTTTAGGGTTGGATCTTGCTTCCTCGCCTGCTATCCGCGCCGCCCTAGACCAAGCAAGGGATACAGGAGAAATGGTTGTCACCAAAAACATCAACTTGGTTGCAGGCGATCGCTCTGAACTCGGCTTACTAGCAATCCAACCAGTTTATCAAAACGGCACTCAACCAAGCACGATCGGCGATCGGCACAAATTATTACAAGGATTTGTCCTGGGAGTATTTCAAGTTAAAGATATTTTTCAGACTTCTCTCAAAGGGCGTAACACCGAATATATGAATTTCTACCTCACTAACACCACCTCTGAACAGCAAAATAAATCAATATCTTCAACGGCCTCGCCCCATCTCCCAGCCAACAACTCCCGCCCCTCCCTACAAACAAATAACTTTGCTGTACTCTACGATTCCAGTAGCCAAAAAGTTATCCCAGCAGGGCCCCAAATAGAACAGGCGGCGAATTTAAACTGCCCAATTCAAAGCAATTCCGCTTCATCAGAAACAGCTTGTAGGCTGCTTCTCAATATTAGCGGTCGCCAGTGGTCGCTTTACGTCTTAACAACCCCTGAATTTCGCAGGACTCAAAAACACTGGCGTTCTTGGGGTAGCTTAATTATGGGCTTACTGTGGACTCTGATACCTGTCACCTATATGTTGACTGCCCTCAGCCGCACTAGACAAATTGAAAAACTCGCCGAAGAAAGTTCCAATCAAGCCAAAAAGTTACAACAAGCTTACAAACAATTGGAATTAGAACAAGCCAAATCCGAGCAACTACTATTAAATGTATTGCCAGCACCGATTGCACAACGCCTTAAACGCGACGAACATAACATTGCTGATACTTTTGGCGCAGTAACAGTCATGTTTGCTGATATTGTCGGCTTTACAGAGCTTTCCTCCCGTATCTCTCCCTCTGAATTGGTGGGAGTGCTTAACGATATTTTTTCTGCCTTTGACCACTTGGCCGACAAACACGGTTTAGAGAAGATCAAGACTATTGGGGATGCTTATATGGTAGTCGGCGGCCTCCCAGTGGCACACCCGGATCATGCTGAAGCGATCGCAGAAATGGCCCTCGATATGTTGCAAGAAATTCGTCGCCTCAGCGTCGAACACAATGAAGCTTTTAGCATCCGCATCGGTATTAACTCTGGCCCGGTAATTGCTGGTGTGATTGGCTTAAAGAGATTTATCTACGATTTGTGGGGCGATACCGTAAATATTGCTAGCCGCATGGAATCTCACGGTATGACGGGCTGCATTCAGGTGACAGCAGCCACTTACGAGCTATTGCGCCAGAAATATTTGTTTGAGAAGCGGGGCGCTATCCAGATTAAGGGTAAGGGATACATGACAACTTATCTGCTTACGGGGAGGGGAGAGGGGGATCGGGGGAGAGGGGGGGCGAGGGAGCGGAGGAGAGGAGGAGCGGGGGATAGCGGAAGAGGGGAAGCATAGACAAGATTGTAGGCGATCGCATCAACAATCAAACTCCACTATCTACAAGTATAATTAGTGGTTTCCAAGCCATAAAATTGTTCAGATTGAAATAGTCTTCTCCGTGCTCTACCGTATTTTCACTGTAAGCGAATTTGTCCAGAATCCTCCCAAGGAAGGTTGAAATTATGGACTCGTCAGTCTTGAATTTGTGACAAAACTAAGTGCCAATAAGGATTTCAGCTTTCGCACCGATTGACGGATCTGCCAATTATCTATAGTTAGCTACTTAATGTAAAGATTCTTGACTTTACACAATCTTTAAAATTACGCAAAAACTCGTAGGTAATTACGAAGAGTTTGTAAAGCTAACGCTACCCTATTGCCAAACACTCGTACGTATAGTCTATGATGTTCATCAAGGAACCGTAAGGTTAATGATATTCAGCTCAGACATTTTTAAAAGGTGTCAGAGAAAATACAAATATCGCACCCAAATATCGCACCGAAGAAAATAAATAGAGGAACTAATCGCTATCTGTAAACAGTTGCCATTTTTCCTCTGAAATACCTCGCTTTCATAGAGTGAGTCGGGGTAGTGTGGTTGCTCAAATATCAGTATTCCTAGAACTTAACAGGAGCTACAACAGTGAAACTTGCATCTACTAATTTATCAGCAGTTAAATCTACTACCAATACCAAAGCCGGAATTATTGAACTCATCAAGCAGCTAGTTCCTCCTGGTTCGCCAGAGCCTCAAGACTCTGCAATTCTTGCTGAATTGCAAACTCTGACAGTCAAGCTAATCGAAGCTTATAAGGCCGACGGACTATTAGAAACAGAGCCTTTTAGCGATGTACGCAACCGCACCCTTTACCTGTACGCACAGGAAGTTAAGAACAAACTACAAGGAAAAGTGGTACTCGTAACCGGAGGAGAGGGGTGCGTTGGAACTAACTTAATTAAAAAACTGCTCGAACTAGGTGTCAAGCGCATAGTTTCTGTGGACAAAGCACAATGTCATAACTTAGAAGGAGATATTCCCACTAGCACTCAAGAAGGAAACATCATTTTCTATGCGGCTGACGTTCGTAATTCTGAGGCGCTGAGATATATATTTGAGACAGAAAAACCCGATTTAGTTTTCCACCTAGCTGCTCAACGCCTACCCGGACTTGCAGAAATCAAAATTCGAGAAACAGCTACAACCAGCCTTTTAGGAACTAAACATATTATCCAGCTTTGTGAAGAATATGGTGTCCGCCAGTGTATTTTTTCTTCAACAGGCAAAGCTTCCCGCTATTTTACAACAGAAGTTTACGCCGCATCCAAAAAGTTAGCAGAGTGGCAATTTGCTCAAGCAGCTCAAGAAGGAAATGTTACTTACGGCATGGTACGTTTTACCCATATGCTAGACAACAGCTCTTTCTGCGAACAAATGGCCAACAAAGTAGAGCAAGGTAAAATAGTTAACGTTCACGCTCCCCATCGCTACGTGACGGCTCAAAATGTTGAAGAAGCAGTACATTTGTTATTGAATTCATTGATTTTTTCCGTTCCCGGCAAACTCAAATTTTTAACAGTTCGCAATCTAGGTTGGCCGACAGAAACTCTCGAAGTTGCTCTTGCTAAAATTATTGAGTCTGGCAAAAATATCCCGATTTATTTTCAAGGACTTCTCCCTGGATATGAAGAACCATTTTTCCTGGGTCAATTTGACTGGAGTAATCCTACGGAAATTCACCTGTTAATGAATGTTCTGGAAAATTCATCTCGAAGAGTTGACGCTTCTGGGGAAATGGAAATTGCAGAATTAGCTCCCTTTTCTTTCCGCACATTAACTAAACAATTGTTCCGCCTGGAAAATTTAGTTACGGATGAAACCATCCCTGAAGCCCAAATTAAGCCAGCTCTAGCAAATTCTGAAAGAGAGATAATTTCATCGACTTTTTCTTGGACTTCAGCCCACGAACTATTAAAGATATTAAAGTGGGGAATCAATGCTAAGAGGCTGCAAGCTGAGGGAACTGACATCAATATCTACCAGGATATTCTGGAGCTACTGCTAGAAGGTTTGCACGGCAGATTAAACAAAGAAGTTTTGAATCTAGCTAAGGTGACACCTGATGAATTTGATGACATGATTGAAAGTCTATCAATGGTGGATTCTATTCAACTAGAGGTGGCATATTTGCGCTCTGTATCCAGATATCTCAGAGAGTTTACTCCTGTTGACAGGGTGATTCAATTGATGTCTCAAAAGGTATTAGCTAGCGTTGTTGTTGGTTAGTTGTTAGTTTTTGGTTATTAGTAGGAAAATGTAATTGCCAATTACTAATAGGACTTACGCACGAATCACGTAGCGCCGCCCTCTGGGCGGTATCTTTACCGCCTAGAAGGCGGCGTTACAAACATTTTTCGTCGTAACTCCAAACCAATTAGCTAATTACCAATTACCAATTACACTGTTCTGATGGAAACAAAAATTGCCCTAACTGTATTTGTTGATGTTTTCCTATTTCTAATTGCAATTGGGCTTTTACTCCCGATTGCAGTTCTTTTTCTAGAATGCAGTGCAGCCTTTTTTCGTAGCTTACGCGAAACATCGGAGACTGCAATTCCGCGTCCTCCTGTAGCGATTTTAGTTCCTGCTCATAATGAAGCTAGCGGAATCGGTGCAACTCTTTCGGCATTATTACCACAGTTGAAAACTCAAGATCGCCTGATAGTAATTGCAGATAATTGTACTGACGAAACAGCGCAGATCGCACGCAGTTTCGGTGCAACGGCAATCGAACGCTGCGATTTGGATCGTTTGGGAAAGGGATATGCTTTAGACTATGGACTGCAATTTCTTGAAGCCGATCCGCCGACAGTTGTTATTATCGTTGATGCAGACTGTATTTGCCAACAAGATACAATCGAGCAACTGGTTAGGGTTGCAGTTACTTCATCACAACCAGTTCAGGCAATTTATTTGATGGAAAAACCACCATTGCCAAGTCCGAAAGATTCAATTTCTGCCTTAGCTTTTACGGTTAAGAATTTAGTCCGGCCGAGCGGATTAGCTCAGTTAGGATTCCCCTGTTTGTTAACAGGTACGGGGATGGCTTTTCCCTGGTCAGTAATTCGGGAAATTTCCCTTGCTAGCGGTAATATTGTTGAAGATATGCAGCTCAGTGTCGATTTAGCGATCGCAGGACATTCAACTATATTTTGCCCGGAGGCGAAAGTAATAGGTTGTCTCCCCCAGCAGCAGCAAGCAGCAACAAGCCAAAGGACTAGGTGGGAACACGGACATTTACAGACTTTGCTTACTCAAACTCCGAGACTGCTAAAAGCTGCGATCGCTCAAAGGCGCTTTGACTTATTCGCGATCGCCCTTGACTTATCCGTACCTCCCCTCTCCCTCTTAGTCGCGATTTGGGTTACAGCTTTGGGTGGAGCGTTATTAGCAGCAACACTGGGAGCATCTTGGCTTCCCGCTACTTTATTAATAATAGAAGGAATTTTAATTTTAACTTCGATTGTCGCAGCTTGGGCTAAGTTTGCGCGTAACGACATCTCAGCACTAACTCTTTTAGCTGTACCTTTTTACATTCTTTGGAAAATCCCTCTTTATCTAAGCTTTTTAGTGCAGCGTCAGACAAAATGGATTCGCACAGAGCGGGATGCAGTTGATGTATAGCTAGGGACTAGGGACTAGGGGCTAGGGAAGAGGGAAGAGGGAAAGGTTACGACAATCAAGGATTATGAACCAGATGTAACACTGGGAGTTGCCCTAACTGCCAAGAAGGTTGCTATAACTGAAAATTAATCAGAACTTACGCAAAAATATCTGTAACGCCGCCATCCTGGCGGTTTCTTTACCGCCAGGATGGCGGCGTTACGTAGAGTGTG
>NZ_JARFTR010000087.1 GCF_029167235.1 Kamptonema sp. UHCC 0994
ACCGCCGATACGGCGGCGTTACAAAGTTTTACTAGGATAGACTAAAATTATGAGAATCTTTGTTAAGATTTATTGCAATTAAGAAGGTTAAATGAGGGTTGGTATAAAGTTTTTCTTGGAGAATGCTTACCGCAAAACAGGTTTTCGTAACGAAATATTACTTTGTTCATCATAAACAGAGACAAGATTTAAGGCAACCCCTACGATCGTGTTTTGAGGGAAAGATTGAAGGAGCTAGATTTTAATCTATGTTTAAGCCGTTTCAGGAATTCTTAGAAAAAGAACTGTTTGGACGTTTTGCTCTACAGAGTCGTCCCATTCCCTCTGGGTTGGAATCGGTGGTGAGTGAAAGAGGTAAAAATCCCGCCACGATTCAAAGTTGGTGTTATCAATGTCCCGAATTGCGAAAAATTCGCTACACCTACATTGATGCTGGAGAAACGGCACAAATTTTCAACAGTGTCATTTATCCAAACTATAATTACGATCTGCCTTTACTAGGAATTGATTTTTTAGCCTTTGGACAAAAGAAAATCTTGGTAGTCTTAGATTTTCAGCCTTTATTCCGCGATCGCGCTTACATAGATAAGTATATCGAACCAATGAGCGCAATTAGGGATAAATACAAGGATTTGACGCAAGACTTAGAAATGAAGTTTTACGATGCGAATCAGTATTTTTCCAAAAACTTACTATTTGCTAAAACTGACGCAGAAACGGTTGTAACTCGTTTATTTCCAGCTTATCAAGAATACGTCCAATTGTATTGGCAAATGCTAGAGCAAGCCTCTCCGCTTACTACGCCTGAAGAAATACAACGGATTGTAAAAGCGCAGAAAGATTACGATCAGTATAGTGCGGAACGTGACCCAGCATCAGGGCTATTCGGTAGCTATTTTGGGCATGAATGGTCAGAGCGATTTTTGTACGAGTTTCTGTTTGAAGATGCTGTTCCCTTAGCAGTTCCAGCGGGAGTAAGATAAGTTAAAAATGACTCTTTATCAGCCTTTCTTAGATTACGCCATCCCACTGCTAACTGAACGACTTGACTTGGCTCCTTATCCGATTCCCGCAGGTTTTGAACAGAAAGAAGCTATAACTGGGAAGGGGAAAAAAGAGCAGTTGGTTGTCACTACCAGTCATGCTTTTAAGTCTTCAAAATTACGGCAAATTCGGGCTGCTCACGTTCAAGGTGGTGATGCTCTCCAAGTTCTCAATTTTGTGATTTTCCCCCAGTTAAATTATGACTTGCCCTTTTTTGGGGCAGATTTAGTAACTTTGCCGGGGGGACATTTAATTGCTTTAGATATGCAGCCTCTGTTTCACGATGAGGCTTATCAGAAGCAATACTCAGAGCCGATTTTACCGATTTTTAACAAATATCAAAAAGAGTTACCTTGGGGAGGAGATTTTCCCGAAGAAGCAAAACCTTTCTTTTCACCTGCCTTTCTTTGGACTCGTCCCAAGGAAACAGAAGCCGTCCAAACTCATGTCTTTGAAGCTTTTAAAGATTATCTTCAAGCTTATCTCAATTTAGTTGAGCAAGCGCAACCTATAACTAATAGTGAAAGGTTGTCGGAGATTCTTCAGGCTCAACGCAATTATATCAATTATCGGGCTGAAAAAGATCCGGCTAGGGGAATGTTTACGCGGTTCTATGGTGAGGAGTGGACAGAGGAATATATTCACGGTTTTCTGTTTGATTTGGAACGCCAAATTCCCTCAGTTCAACAATCAGTGTAAATTTATCCTAGCTGATAGCCAAGACTCTGAGCCGTATTATTACGAGTAAAAGCATTCCAAGTTCCTAACTCTTTGGGATTGCGACTACAAAGCATGGCTTTCATCTCTTGGGTTAATCCTTGTGCTAGGGTAAAATCAGCGCCAGCAATACTTTTTAACTGCTCTAAATTTGCCCCAGTTAAATCTGCTCCTCGTAAATCCGCTCCTTGTAATTCAACTCCAATTAACATCGCATTCCGTAAATAAGCACCTGTAAGAAAGGCATTCTGAAGACTAGCGCCGCTTAATGCGGCTCCCTCTAAATTTGCTCCAGTTAAATCGGCTCCACTGAGATAAGCACCTCGCAGATTACAGCCGTGTAAATCGGCTCCTCTAAGGTAAGCTGTATTCAGAAAAGCTCCACTGAGATTGGCTTGGGGGCCAATAGCTTCCGAATTTTTGTAGTTAAATCCTTCGGGCCAAAGGGTATGAGTATCATATTGAGCTAATTTTAATTTAGCTTCTTTTAGGTTAGCATTAACTAAATTACAACCTTGTAAATCTGCGCGAAAAAGATAGCTTTCTTGTAAATCGGCTCCACTCAAATTGGCATCTCTGAGATTTGCTCTGCGTAAATCAACTCCCTTGAGATTCGCACCCTGGAAATTAGTTTTGCTGAGGTTTGCGCCAATCAAGTTGGCTCCACTGAAATCAATACCGGATAAATCCATCTGGCTGAGGTTGATTCCCTGGAGATTGGTTTGAGCTAGACTTTTTCCTTGCTGAATGACTGCTAAGATTTCTGTTACAGGCAGGGTTTCGGAGAGGAAAGATGAGTGTTGACGAGGTGACATTATGTTTTTCTGAAAATTTATTAATCTAGTTGCTCAAAGTTGTACCATATCATTTATCCTAGAATTTGATGGATTCCAGACTGACTTTTGTTTATTTTTCTTAACCGAAATCCGATCTGATTCCGAGTTTGGCTAAGCTCAGTTTAAAGCCTTAATCTTTCTTTTTCAATGAGATTTGTCTCAATTCCTCTGATTTCTCTCGCTAAGTTGACACAGAAATGCTATTAACACCACCGATGACTATGATGGATTTCTTTCGTAAGAGTGAGGGCGTTTGGTTTACTCAGCGAACAGTCCATAATTTTGATGCTGCGGCGGCGGATGAATCGGGAGAATCGAATGTAATTGTTGACGTTTTGTCAATAGATGATCCCAGAATTTTAGATGTTTGTCAACAGCAGAATGTCGATCCCGCTTTAGTTCGTGGGGGATGCAGTTTTATGTGGCAGGATAATTTAGATGATGCAGTCCCGAACCAAAACTATGCTGCTATTCTTGTAGATGTGCCTAATCCTAGTAATCCGAGAACGGGTAAGTTTTTGCGAAATCGCGGCTACGTTGAAGGGATTCCGGTGATTGGCGTTTACCATTTTGCGGATGATGGGGTGTTGACTATTGAGACGGAATATGAGACAAATCAAGGACAGGAACGCTGTTGGTTTATTAACGATCATTTTCGGGTACGGGTGATGACTGTGCAGATGATCAATGGGGTTAAACAAATGGCATACTGTTCTGAGCGTCGTTGTGTTTCTGACTCTGTTTTAGAAGAGATGTTGGAACACAATCGTTTGAGGTTTTCTGGGGTGGGTGTGCTGTCACCTTAAATTATAAATATCCCGGCGATTGAAATCGCAGTTAAACACACAAAGTCCAAATATTCCGGCGATTGAAATCGCGGTTAAACACACAAAGTCCCAAATATCCCGGCGATTGAAATCGCGGCTACACACACAAAGTCCGCCTACGCGGACTAATTATTAAACTATCAAAATCATGTCTGAAAACGAAGAATTGAACCCATATAATAATGATGAAAATGTCGAAAATTCAACAGAGACTAATGTTGAAGAATTGGCGGAAGTGATTGCTGAATTTGAGCAATATCGCGAACGTTTGGTTAATGAGACGATGACGGCGGCTCAAAAGGCAAAGTTACCTCAGAAGGCGGCGATGGCTAAAATTGAGCCGGAACTTGCTAAAATTGATGCTGGGCTTGAGACTCTACGCGCTCAATTGGCGGCGCTAACTACTAATAATTAGGTGATGATTATGGTTGATTCTAATGCTTCAACTGAGATAGATCCAATTTTATTGGCTCAAGCTGAAACAGATGCTTTACTGCGAAAGGTGACAGAACAAATAGACTTAGATACTTTCGATGTTAATGATTCGGAAACTTTGCAGCTTCTAGTTGAATCTTTGGGCGATACGCGGGGGATGACTCGACTGCGTTGTGCGGAAACTTTGGCGGAAATTGGGGAAGCGGCGACTCCTTTTTTGTTGGATGCTTTGGCTAATCATGCTAATGTAGTAGTTAGGCGGGCGGCGGCTAAAACTATAACTTTGATTGCCGATCCAATTGCTGTTCCTAATTTAATTCACTCTCTTTTAAATGATGAGGATACTGTTGTTAAGGGTTCATCTGTGGGGGCTTTGGCGAGAATTGGGGAACCGTCTGTAAAGTCCTTATTGGATATTTTAGCATCAACGGATTTGCCGGAGAGTACGATCGGTCATGCGGCTTGGGCGTTGGCGTTTATTGGGGCGCAGGCGAAGGAGTATTTGTATCAGGCGATCGCGTCTGATTCGCCTGTGGTGCGTGGGGCGGTGGTGGGTGCGATCGCGAAGGTGGCCCAGGAAGAACCCAAGGATGAATTATTCGAGATTTTAGTTAAGTCTCTGACTGATGTTGATGTTGATGTGCGTTGTGAGGCGGCGGCGGCTTTAGGAAATCTGGCTTATAAACCGGCAATTCCGAATCTAATTGAGTTGCTGGATAGTGGCGATGGGGAAACTCGCAGGGCGGCGGCTTTGTCGTTGATGAAGGTAGGCGATCGCGCTGCGATTGAACCGCTACAAGCTGCATTGGCAAAGGAGTCAGAAGCGGCGATTCAAGGGGTAATTAAGTTAGCAATTTCTCAAATTAAGTAACTAAAAATATGACTGAATCTGGAACGGGGCGGATGTTGCTTTCTCATAATTTTGATATGCCAGAGGGTGTTTTTCCAACCTTAAGTCGGGAAGAATTTACTCTGGTATTTACTGATGGTTTAAGTCAATATCCTGAGATTAACTGTCGTCAATTAAATCATGCTCATTGGATGGTGGAAATTTTATTTTCTACTGATATTTTTTCGCCGCCGCAAGTGGGAGAATTTTGTGCTCAATCTTTGGTGGATAAGCGGATGAGTCAGGGGAAAACTGATGATTCTTTTCCTGATATTTTGATTTTAGCGGGATTGAAGAAGACTCCGCCATTGAGTAGCGATGCTGATGCGTTGCAACCGGGACAATGGGGAGTTGATGTGGTGGAAACTCAGTCTGCTGAGAGTTTTTTGGTGGCGATGGAGTGGGAGGAGAAAACTGGGGGGAAAAGTATTGAGGATGTTTTTAAGGTTGAAAGGAGAAAGGGGTAAAGGATTAGAGGTTGTTTGGAAAGTTTGATATAAGTCCATAAACACTGATTTTGACTTTTACAACGCCATTATATTTTTCCAATCAAAAAATTGAATTGAATGTGATGTGGGGAACTAATTTTTAGCATTTTTTCTGGACGGTCATGCTCATCATTTATTGCCTCCCGTGTTGGTTTCTTATGAATATTGATATTTCTAATAGTGACAAATCGATAGACATAAGCATCAAGGAATTGCTTTGCAGACCAAAATTCTTTGCCAATTTTCTGACAATACGCGACAAAACACTGTGTACCTTTAAGTTGCTGAATAATTTTCCATTCTGGGCTTGTTGTAGCTTTTGCTTTCATCTCAATACAGAGAATAACTTTTTTCTTACCAGTATCAGCAATGATGACAAAATCTGCACGTTTGCATTCACCTTTTGAACCACAAAATATCGCTTCAGGCGATGTAAAAGCATCTGCCTTAATAACAATAACTTGCTCATCATCAGGCATTCCATTAATCGTTACAGAATAGTTACCATCAGGCTCTTTGAGTGTGACTTTTTTTTTACCGTAGCTATCTTCCATCAATGGAACTTTAGCAGTTTCCTGAATCATCTCTTTGAGAATAGCAATATCAGACATTACTCCTTACCCCAGACAATCGCTTCCTGAATCCGGTTCATAGTCTCAATAGTTGTATCAAAACTGCGTGCCTCAATACCCATTTCAGGATCAATATCTGCTGGTGTCAGGGTTTGACATTTAGTTTTTCTTGTCTTCCCTTCTAAAACGATTAAGGCCTCTTCCGCAATATAAACTTTAATTTTTTCAGACGATATCAGTTCTTCTTTCCGATAACCTTCTTCTTCAGCAATTCGCTTCAGATGAGGTTTATCGTGGTTAAGCATAATTAAAGTATTCAGTTCTTTAATAATGTAATCGCTATGGGTAGTTATAAACACTTTAATACCTAGATTTACCAGTCTGGCAAATAGCCGTGCGACGCGGCGCTGATTTTCAGGATGTAGATTCAGTTCTGGTTCATCTACCATCAATAAATCGCCCATCTGAGCCTCATGTTTCAGGTAAAAACCGATATCTAATAAAGAACGCACAGCACTAGAACTTTGATCCATAGAAAGCTTAACCCGTTTACCATGCGGCACATAATAAAGCTGATCGTTTCGGTTGACTGTATACTCACCACCGATGATGTCAGCAAAATCTGCCAATACATCGGGATGGTTGTCAGCAATGAAACTGGTTGTTTTAACCAGGGTTTCAAGTTGTCTGGTAAAATCTACATTCGTCTCGATCGGCAGAGCATAATTCTGATAAACCTTTAAGAAAAGCTTCATTGGATTAATATTATTGTTGGCTTGACCCATTTCGTCAAGCAAGCGATTACGGGCAAAATTTAACTCTTTGCGAAAAATAGCTGTACCAGTTCGTTCTGCACTAGCGATAAAAGGACGAGGAATAATTTCAGCAAAAATAATGTCTTTTAGTGCATCAGCAATGGTGGATCTAAGTATCTCGTTGGGAATTTTTACCTTTTCTTTCTCAACTAGCAGGGTGACAACTAATTCTGTACTGTCTTCACTTTTGATCAATGAAAATATTTCGGCATTAGCCGATCCTATTGTTCGCTCAAATCTGCCTCCAAAACTAATATTTTTTATGTCTATACTTACCTGAAAGTCTGTGTTTTTAAAACGTTCAGCCGGTGCTGCAAAAATCTGAGGCAATCGCTGTGTATAAGCATGACAAGCTATATCAACAATCTGCTTAACCTGCTTGACATATTCTTGTAGATCAAGACGAATTACTCCGTCAGTAAGGAGTTGCTGAATTTTATTGTCTTTGATTTCGATCAAAAATATCCGTTGCCAAGTAAACAAAAAGCCAAACAGTGCATAAGTAGCGTAGGTTTTACCAGTATTGTTGCCGCCACAAATAATTGTGAGATCGCCAAGGGTGAATTCGGCTTGCTTTAAAACACCAAGATTTTTGACTTTAATTTTCATAAATATTTTTAGGTAATAAAAGTTTTGTTAGCAGCAAGCTGCACCTGCGGTTGCTGCCCAATCGATTGCTTGGCGAGTTGTGGATAGATCGAAGTGTATGGCTGATTAGTCGCATTCTTAGGACTGCGGGCGATCGCTATCCCACATAGAGCAACAATCACCATTTCCACTTCTCGATTGCTATGGTAACAAGTTTAATGTTAATCTCCATATCCTGACGTGGCGACATCCGTCCGGCCCAGGGGTCAGATTTCAATAGCTCAGCCATTTGAGCGATCGCCTCTAACAAGCGGCCAGACTTAAACATCCATTTTGTTAAAGTCAACTAAAACCTAAACAATAAATGATAAAATAGAACTATTCCGATCGCTTATAATTCATTACCAAATCCAACCGAGATAAAGAACTCGTAGCTGATTCTCGCACATAAGAATCCACCGATTCATCATTTGCAAATGTGGTCAGCACTTCAATACAACGAGGATCGCCAACAGAAGCCAAAGCATTAACGATCGCCACCTGTACGGCGACATTATCTGTTGTCTTTAACGACTCCACCAAAATCTCAAAAGCAGAAGAACCCATTTGGCCTAATGCCATCACCGCAGCAATATGAACTACAGGATTTGAGTCATTAATTGCCTTTTTTAATCCCTGCAAACCCGATTCAGGAAAAGGCAATTCTGGATAATTAATCGCAATTTGTGCTAATACCTTCGCAGCACTTCCTCGCACTGTCACATTATCACTATTTAACAAAGCATCAACGACTGATGGCACGGCATCTTCACCGATCGCGCCCAAGGCTTTTACCGCCGCCCGACGATAGGTAACATCCTCTTCATCTAAAATGCTTACCAATCGAGGAATTGTATTTTGATCGCGGGTATCAGCAATTTCAAACATCGCCCGTTCTCGTAGATGGGGATTGGGGTGTTTCAGTTGTTCAAACAAAGCATCTGTTGTCATAGTTTTTGTGGTTTTATGTAAGTATAGCTAGGGGCTAGGGACTAGGGGCTAGGGGCTAGGGAAGAGGGAAGAAGGAAGAAGAATTCACTTAACCAACAGCGTGGTTAAATTTTAGGTACGTAGTTGGGCTTTAGCCCTCTTTGGATAATATGAAAGAGGGCTAAAGCCCAACTACGTACCTAATTAAGAAAGCGGTGACACTACAGAATTATGAGCTTTTGCTTTAGATTGAACTAACCAATCTTGGTCAGCAGCAGCAATTTCATAACCACTGAGATCGCCCAGTTTTTCCAGTGCAATTAATACAGCATATTTTAAATCCCAGATTTTAGTTTCCAGACAGGCTTTCAATTCAGGAATAGCGCGTTTATCTCCCAGTTCTCCGAAAGCGATCGCGGCAGCAGCACGAGATTTCTGAAACTGGGGTTGGGAGTTATGCAAACCTGCCAATAACAAATCGTAGGCGGGAGAATGTTTTAACCAACCAAACAATTTGATTATATGAAAATGCGCTCCATAATCATTTCTTCCCTCTTCAGCATAAGTAGCAAAAAGTGCGGCGGGTGCTTCCTCTGAATAATGTTCTAAAATTGTTTTAGTTGCCAGATAGCACAGCCCAAAATCAGTTTCATATAACTGCTGGATCAGTAGCGGTAAAGCTGGCAGTTGAGAATAACTATGCACTAAATCTAAATCTCGTGGATCGTCGCGTAATGTCTGTTCTAAATAGGGTTGAATGGTAGCAAAAGTAATGGCATTGGCAGCAATTCCCGCTTCTCCTAGCATCCGAATTCCCCGCAGTCGAAAGACTAAAGATACCGGACATCGGGCAATATTAGGAATGGCATCGTAGTAACGCGCATCAATCAAATCCTGAATAGATAACCTGCGACCTAACACATTTTTGTGCTGCAACATTGCTACAACTTTACCCATTTGGGAATAGTCTCTGGTTAGGCGACAAACTGCGGCGATCGCAGCACTAGCCGTAGGTGGATCGGCATCATCGACAAATCTGCGAATTCTTTCTAAGGCTGGCTCATAATGCAATTTAGTCAGGGTGTGGATAATTACCCGATAGGTTTGTCCCGGTTTATCCAACAATTGAGCAACTTCTGCCAAAATCTCCGAATCCTGAGTGCCAATTTCACCGATCGCCCAAACCGCATTTTCTACCGTATAGCAGTCTGGATCGCTCAAACAAGCACGAATTACTGGCAATGCTTGCACCGCTTGCAGTCGTCCCAAAGTTTCTACCGACTTCCGCCGCGCAATGCGGTTATCCATTGCTGGGTCAGTTTGCTGCACGGCCCGGATCAAAGCCTGGATTGATTTCTCCGTTGGAAAATTCACTAAATGAGAAGCCGCAATATACCGCGAATCATCCTCACTGATTCGATCTTGAGGCGTATCTAAAATAGCGATCGCTTGGTCTTCCGTTAAATTAAAAAAACTAAAAAAGCGTTTATCCATAAATCAGCAGTCGGCAATCACAATGAAAGAATATGCCTAATTAGGACTTACGTATAATAGCTTGTAACGCCGCCCTCTGGGCGGTATCTTTACCGCCCAGAGGGCGGCGTTACGCGATCGATCCGTAAGTTATGTCTAATCCTAAAACAAAATAACAAGCCCAGGAATTCTTTACCCTTACCTCACCAAAATTGGTAAAGCAACGAGCCAAGAGTTCCTAGACTTGTTGGGTAAAAACTACCCAGTCACGAGATTACAAACCCGCCAATTAGGACAGGGAGTTGATCGCGTAGTCAAGAAGAGTATTGTACTCACTCAAAGCCTGAGCTGACATATCGCGAGGTGTGCAACCGCGATTGCGAGCAAAGCTTAATGCTTCAACGTAGGGAGCGGTAGGCAGGCCCAAAGCGCGATAAACTTCACGTTGGCCAGCAATACCCCACTCATCAAGAGGGCCTGTGCCGCCAACAACTAAGCAGTATTGGACTAAGCGCAGGTAGTGCTTGATATCACGATGGCACTTTGCTTTGAAAGTATCGGTCGAATTAGCTTCACCAGCATTGTTCAGGTAAGCATATTTCTTGATGCAAGCATCATAAGCTTCTTTAGCAACTGCGTCGAGGTTGTTGCCGAGTTTTTCAGCAGCTTCCAAACGAGCAGCAGCGCGTTGGATAGAACCTTGAACGGACTCTAAATCGGAGGTGCTAGGAAAGCGACCTGCTGCATCAGCAGAGGCAATAGCGGTAGTCAGAACTGATTTCATTTCTTCAATCTCCTAAAGTGATTTTGACTGCGATCGTAGTTTCAATTTGTGTGAGCGAATTTGGGATGAGCAATTGACTAGCTCAGTGCAGAGATAATGCGATCGAAGTAGCTGGAAGATTCAGCAACCAAGCTAGCGCAACGATCTTCTACTACAGGGGTTCCCATTTTGCGGAGCTTAGCACCAGCACGAGCTTCACTAGGAGTATCAGAAATGTGAGCAGCGGCTTGAGCTTTCATGATTTGAACGGCACGCACGGTGGAGGTGGTGGGCACGCCCAAAGCTGCGTAGGTTTCTTTCAAGCCATTTAAGCAACGGTCATCAAGAACTGAAGCATCACCAGCCAACAAAGCATAGGTGACATAGCGCAGAATGATTTCTGCATCGCGCAGACAAGCAGCCATGCGGCGGTTGGGGTAGCAATTACCACCAGCTTGGATCAAGCCTTGGTTTTCGCAGATCATGCCGGCAACAGCATCAGAAACCATGCAGCTAGCGTTGCTAGCGATCGCATTCACAGCATCCAAACGACGGTTGCCACTAGCAACGAAAGCTCTCAGGGCAGCAATGTCACCGACGGTGGAAGTGCTAGCATCGGCTGCAACTACAGCTCTTGAAAAAGCGTCAAGCATTGAATTCTCCTTTAACTTAGACAAAAAATTGTTTTCTATCTCAGTTGGTCAGTGTTTGTGACGAACTTGATGGTTTTGAATATATCTCTGGAATGTTACTTCGGTCTCATTCCTTAAAAACAAAGTAACAATTTGTTACTTTTGTGGCTAAAAGCACATTTTCTTCCTTGAGAGGCACTGGGGAGCGAGGGAGAGGGGGAGAGGGGGAGCAGGGGAGGTAATGTCATGTCCGGTTAAATACTTGTCATTGATCGAGCTCGATCGCAATGACAGATCGCAAGTAATTTTTTGCCGGAAATTAAGATAAATTCTCCCTCTCCCCCATTCTCCCCCGCTCCCCCATCAGAGTATTTTGTTGTAGAATCTTGCAAAGGCTGAGCAAGAGAATTATGAGAGAAATAGCGATCCGCACGGAAAATCTGAGCCGGGATTTTGGGAAAGTTCGCGCCTTAGATAGTCTCTCCCTGGAAGTACCGAGGGGGATAGTCTTTGGGTTTTTGGGGCCAAACGGTTCTGGGAAAACTACGACGATTCGGCTGCTATTGGGATTGCTAGAAGCGACAACGGGAAGTGCTGAAGTATTGGGATATGATACGCGATCGCAAGCCCAAGAAATTCGCCAGCACGTCGGAGCACTGCTAGAACATCCGGGACTCTACGAAAGGTTGAACGCTGAAGATAATCTTGAATTTTATGCTAGAGCTTGGCGCTTGCCAACGGCTAAACGTCGCACCCGTATTGAAGAATTGCTCAAAAATCTAGGACTGTGGGAGCGCCGTCATGAAACGGTTGGCAACTGGAGTCGAGGAATGAAGCAAAAATTAGCAGTAGCCAGAGCAATGCTACATTCTCCGCCGCTGATTTTTCTTGACGAACCAACGGATGGACTCGATCCAGTCGCCGCTGCTGTTTTGCGGGAAGACTTGCAAGAAATGGTAACGCGGGAGGGAGTGACGGTTTTTTTAACTACTCATAATTTGGCAGAAGCAGAAAAGTTGTGTAGTTTGGTAGGCGTGATTCGTCAGGGAAAATTGCTGGTTGTCGGTTCTCCCGATGAATTGCGATCGCAGGCGGGGAGCGATCGCGTTGAAATTGTGGGTACAGGCTTTACTCCCAAAATATTGAACTGGGCCGAGTCTCAACCGGAAATATCTTCATTTCAGTTGGAAGGCGATCGCTTAACAATTATTCTGCGGCAGCAAATTCGCGTCCCTCGTCTAGTTAAAATCTTGGTGAAAGCGGGTGTCGAAATTGAAGAAGTCCGCAAAGGCAGCGCTAATTTAGAAGAAGTTTTCTTAAGCTTAATGGATTAACATTTATGCTCGCTGATATCTTAACTGTCATTTGGAAAGAATATCGGGAACTGTTTCAGCAGGGTAGTTGGCGCGGCATTGCTTTGTCGTTGATTTTGCCTGTAATAGTTTTTGGCATAATGTTGCCTGTATCAATGGGTATTCTGTGGGTAAAATCCCCAATTTCTGTATTTTTCTGGGCTTATTTGCCGCTTTTACGAGTATTAGCTCCAGCAGCAGATGCTTTTGCTGGAGAGCGAGAGCGACATACTTTAGAAACTCTACTGGCTAGTCCCATGTCAGACTTAGCTATTCTTCTGGGGAAAGTGGCTTCAATAGTTAGCTACGCTTGGGTGATGACGCTGATTCCTTTGTTAGTAGGATTGGGGGCAGTTAACTTTGTTTACGGACAGGGAGAACTATTGCTTTATCCAGCAAATATTGCTATTGGCGGTGCAGTTTTGGGTATGCTAGCAACAACGCTCTATACTAGCATTTACACGCTGTTTTCTTTGCGAGCGGCTACTGTAAAACAGGCTAATGAACAGTTAGGTTTAGCTACTACTGTGTTAGTTTATTTGCCAATTGTACTATTGCCTGTTTTGCCACCACAATTGCTCGGATTATTTTTGCGACCCTTGATGAAAGTTGATGCTGGACAACTATTTTTTATGTTGGCAGGGGCGTTAATTTTGCTAGATGTTGGGTTGCTGTGGTTGGTATCGAAACGTTTTGTGCGATCGCGTTTAATTTTGAATTGATGGATATAAAAATCAACAATTTGCGTGCTACTGACACAGATATTATTCAACAGTTAGCACAATGGTTAACAGAAATCTGGTCTAATGCTTGGCCGAATCTAGATGCTGCTTTGCAAGAAGTGGAAGAATCTTTAGGAGTTGGTCGCATCAGTCGCGTGGCGGTTGACGATCGCGGTACGGTTTTAGGCTGGATTGGCGGGATTGAGCAATATAATGGGAATGTGTGGGAACTGCATCCCTTAGTAGTGAAAAGGGAGTTTCGCAGACGAGGAATTGGGCGATTGCTGGTTGCTGACTTAGAAGCAGAGGTGAAAAAACGCGGCGCAATTACTCTCTGGGTAGGTACGGATGATGAAGAAAATCAGACAACTCTTTCAAATATCGATCTTTATCCGAATATTTGGGAGCACATCGCTAAAATTAGCAATTTGCGCTGCCATCCTTACGAGTTTTATCAGAAAGTGGGTTTCGCGATCGTAGGAGTGATGCCTGATGCCAACGGATTTGGTAAACCTGATATTTTCATGGCAAAACGGCTGAGATAAATTCTAAGCTTCCCACGCAAACAAGTAGTTTTCTAAATATTGCCAGCGATCGTCAGTGTAGTTAGCTTTGAGTAAATCTCTAGTATTGCCGTCAATCAGCAATTGACCCTCAGAAGAATCGGTTTCATCTTCGTGGAAGATACTGTCAGGAAATGCGTGCTTCAAATGCGTGAGGGTGTGAACAAAACTGGCGAGAAAATGATGTTCTTCTACCCATTCCCCTGGATCGGGGATAGCTGCATTTGTAGCAGTTGCGCTGTTCAAAGAATTATTTACAGAGGTTTCAGTTACGTTTTTCATATCTAGGTTTGCTAGGAACTCCAAGTCAACAGTAACTTTTTAACTATTCTAATTATTTCTAATTATCGGTTCTACCCGCTGTTCTCTCAGTGATTTTACTAGGTCTCACTCCGTGACAAATCTAAGTATTTTCTGTGACATAAATCACGGTAATTGTGTCTGGTCTGTGGTATCGACTCACAACCTTGTGAGCAAAGCGTTAAGGACTATCTATCTCTGCTAAAAGTTTTTTCGCTTGATGACAGAGTTCGCTATGACACAGACCGTTGCTAGCTAACATCCCCCCCCATTGATTGATATCTCCCTGATTATAGTGCAAAGGAGTGCCGTCAAAATGGGTAAATTGGCCGCCTGCTTCTGTGACAATTAATTCTGGGGCGGCTAAGTCCCAATCTTTGGCAGCAGATTTACCGGAAAGGGCGATATAAACATCGGCACGCTGTTCGACAATGGTAGCAATTTTGCAGCCAATACTACCAACTGCAAGCTGATTTTGAATTGGCAATTGTTGCAATAATTTATTAAAACGGTCATCGCGGTGAGTGCGGCTGACTACGAGAGATAAATCTGCGATCGCACTCCGCTCCGATACGTACAATCGTACAACCAAACCGTCCCGATTTTCTACAAAAGCGCCGCCGCCCTTAATAGCTGAATAAAGTTTTTGAGCTTCTGGCCAAGCTACAACTGCTAAGACTGGTCTACCATCGTAAACTAAAGCAATATGTACCGCATATTCTCCCGTGCGGTCAATGAAATCGCGAGTACCATCAAGGGGATCGATAATCCAAACCCAACGCTGAGGTAAAGGATTTTGACCGTGTTCTTCTAACTGGAATTTGTAAGTTTCTTCGCTGAGATAGCCAAATTCTTGATTCTCTAAAACAGTTTGCAATTGGTTGAGAATATAAGAGTTGACAGCAACATCTGCGGCGGTAACTGGGCCGTCACTTTTTTCTTGAATGTTCAGTTCGTCAGTGTTGGGATCGCCCCGATAATAGGATTGTAAAATATCTGCTGCACCCCAGCCTACCGAACGTGCGATCGCGCTAAGTTCTTCTAATGTCTTCATCTAAAAAAGCCATGCCTTAAGTAGGTAAACCCAAAACAAATAATATCATGTTTTTGGTAATGGGTGACTGGTGATTGATAATTTAATAATTTGATAATAAATGTAGAGTGGGCATTTTTAAGACTTACGCAAAAGTATCCGTAACGCCGCCATCTTGGCGGTGACTTTACCGCCAAGATGGCGGC
>NZ_JARFTR010000263.1 GCF_029167235.1 Kamptonema sp. UHCC 0994
CTGCGATTGCTTCGCGGAGCTCGCAATGACAATAAAGCGATTGAAAAGGCGATTGAAATCGCGGCTAAACAAACAAAGTCCGCCTACGCGGACTAAAGAATAAAGGGTATTTAAGCGGACATGATATAAATTTAGAATTCAGAAGTCATAACAAATCCAGATTAAATATCCCCTTATTTCTTAGTCCGCGTAGGCGGACTTCGTTTGTTTAGTAGCGGTTTCAACCGCCAAATAATAAATAATAAAGGGGAGTCAACTGAATTCTGAACTTTGACTCCTGAGTTCTTAATTTAATGTTTTAATCACATTTGCCGCTGAAATTCCTCTAGAATATCCATTAGCTGAACCTGACACTGCATCGGTACTAAATCTCCTAAAGGCATCTCTCGTTTACCGCCGCCTAATTTAACAGGAATGCCTTGGAGAACTTTGGCTACTCTGTCTGTATCTAAATTACGATTTGTTAGCAGGGGATAGAGTTGTTCGGCAACAACTGTATGCAAGTGGGCATCTTTTAGATACAAATGCCACTTAGCTACGTCGATATAGATATTGTCGCCAATTTCGGCGGCGAGGGATTCTATTTCTTGAGTGGTGTTAGTATTAGCCATATTTAAGGAAGAAGGAAGAGGGAAGAGGGAAGAAGGAAGAAGGAAGAAGGAAGAATAGGGTTTTAATTCTTCTTTCTAGCTACTTAATACTTAAGATTATTCTGGCTTTTGGCTGGGAAGGGAATAATTTGCGATCGCAAACACATAAATTCCATGTGCCAATATTACCCCTGTCCATCCTAGCGTCACCCAAGTTGCCCAAGGCCACTCAGCTTTCTGCAAATTGTGGAAAAACCACAAGCTAGAATTGGCAGCAGCAAACAGAGCAAAATGGATGGCAAAATTCATCCGGTCATCTAAACGGCGGTAGTCGGGATCTTGGCGGTCTGGTTTGCGGGGCCAACGAGGAGGCATAACTTTCAATTCCTGAACAGTTCTCTATCCCTGGTAGGGAATTTGCTAGTTATCTATTTTAATATTAGTTGGAGCTTTTTCAACATTGTATCCCTCCCAAGACAGGGAAGTAATGCGATCGCTGGCAATTTCAGTTACGATTCGTTACACCTCCCTAAATCCTGACTACAGATTAGACTAATAGTATATCACAAAAATTACCGCAATCTACTTGATTATGAAAATTAAATTTTGGTTGCTCTCAGCTATTTCCACTCTATTATTCAGTACATCTATCCCCGATCGGGTACAAGCTAACCCAGAAATACTTAGAGACAATGTTACCTCTACATTATGGTGGCAACTTGCAGTTGACAACCAGATGCACTTGACTAAAGATCGACAATATCAAGGCTGTGTTTGGGGCGATTCTATTTCCTCTGCTCTAGGCGATTCTCTAGGCGAACAAAATTTTAATTTTGCCATTGGTGGTATGAGTTCAGTTTCACTGCTAGAGCAACTTAAAGATTTAATTCCCAATAACTTTAAATGCGAAAAAGCCATCATTGCTATTGGTACTAATGATGCTATGTACGGCATTAGTGACGAGGAATTTGTCAAAAATATGAAAGAAGCAATCGCGCTGCTGCGTTCAATGGGAACTCAACATATTATTCTGATTCCAGCTTTTTATTCAACCGTTAAAGCAAGCTACAAGCCAAATTTGGCAGGAACAATTACCAGAGTTGATGAAATTAATGCCCTTATTTCTCAAGTATCTATGTCAGAAAATGTTCAAATTGAAGCAGCAGGAATAAAGGCATTATTTAAGGATCATGCCCTTAATGAAAGTCTAACTATAGATGGCGTTCACCTCAATGCAAAAGGTCTGGATATATACAGGCAAGTCTTATCAACAATCCTCATTTCTAAGTAGTCTTTTTGAACTCTGACATTATTGTAACGCCGCCTTCCAGGCGGTAATTGACCGCCTGGAAGGCGGCGTTACTGATTTTGCTGTTGCTGTTGCTGTTGCTGCAACTGTTGCCTCTGGATATCGAGTTGCTGTTCCTGAAGCTGTCTTTGAAGCTCAAGTTGCTGATTCTGGATATCATTCTGCCTTTGCCTTTCCTCTTCCGCCCGCCGTCGATCTTCATTCTGTTGACGAATTTGCCTGAGCTGATTTTGCCGATCGAAGTCTCCCCCTAAAAATAACCTTTGAAAAGTATTGATAGTTGTCTCTACCCCAGTAAACGATCCTGTTACCTCAGTAATAATGCCGACAATTCCTGATACAGGCTGTAAGATTTGATTGACATTATCTGCTAACCTAGTTAAGCTAGAACGAGGAACAATAATGACATCATTGTTGCGAAGTGTGGGGTTATTTTCTGCATTTAGACCTTGGGAAAAATCCACATCAATTGAGCGACGAGTAACGGTACCGTTGGGGTTCAAACGCAACAGTTCCACAGTCTTTTTTTGAGCACGGACTTGGTTAAAACTACCTGTAGCTAGCAATGCTTGATGTAGGGAAGTATTAGGCGTAACTTCCACTGTTCCCGGTCTGAGAACTTCCCCAACAACATTGATCTTAATTGAATTGGGAGAAAAACTTGTAGCAGCGATCTGGGAAATTTCAGCTATATCTACATTTTCAGCAGTTGGGACAATAATACTGTCTCCTTCTTGTAATAGCACATCTTGGCTGATGTCTCCTGTTTGTAACAGATCCCAGAGATTAACACTAATAATTTGTTCGTTGCCTGTTTTGAGGCGGCGGCGTATTTGTACTTGGCGAAGATCGGCATCTAAAGTAATGCCACCAGCAATTTTAATCGCCCTAGTTACTGTTGGTAAACCTACTAAAGTACCCTGTTGCTGATCGATCGCTACAAAACCTAGTTGGGTTTGCTGATTAGTCGATCGTAAATCTGAGGCAAATACTGTATAAGGGCCGGGGCGATTCACTTCGCCGACGATGACAACGCTAATAGGTTGAGTGATGTCGGCGGAAAAATTAGCGTTTGCTCTTTGGCGGACTTCTTGACTGTTAACTTCCGTTACACTCGGAACAAAAATTGTATCTCCGTCTCGCAAGGTGATATCTTGGCGCAAATCTCCTGTCTGTAAAAATTCTTGTAGGTTGATGTTAATTACTTGTTCAGATCCGCTTCTTTGGCGGCGGCGCACTTGAATTAACCGCAAATCTCCTCCGGGGGTCACGCCTTTTGCTAATTGCAGCATTTCGATCAAGGTGGGAAATTTCACTGCTTCGCCTTCTCTGCTGGCGCTGATTTTGTAGGAACCGGGGCGGCTGACTTCTCCGGCGATGCCAATTGTCAGCGGCCGGGGTAGAATCAGTGTGAGGGTGACGATGGGGGCGGTGATGTAGGGGTCGTAGAGTTTGGCGATCGCATCGGCGGCCTGTTGTTGGGTAAGTCCTTGCACGTAAACGCTGCGAATTAGCGGTAAATTGAGGGTTCCATCGACGAGGATCTGATATTCTTTGCTAAATTCGGGGACACCGATGATGTCTAAACTGATGCGATCGCCTGCTCCTAGAGTGTAACCCTGTTCCGGCGATCGCGTGCCCAAATCGTTACTCGGTATTTGCTGCGATCGCGGTGGCGGAGGGACTGGCAAGGGTGCGAACCGTCTGGGATTGGGCGCTGGAGTCCTAGTTCCTGGCAACTGAGCTAAGCTGGGTAAGATGCTACTCATCGTCAGCAAGCTTGACAAGCTCAGACTTCTAACTATTTGGCCTGTGTATTTCAGCCCCTTGTTATTGCTGAGAAAATGATAATTTCTGCTCATAATTTATTCCCCTGACGATCGCCTACCAGCTTGCGGAGTGATTTTTTCATCCCTATTTAAGCTTAGTTTAATAGGACTTACGCAAGTCGCCCCAGAAACCGGGTTTTTGAGAGCATCTGTGGGTAGCAGCGAAGTATTTTCGTAAAAAAACCCGGTTTATGAGGTTGGGTGCGTAAGTCCTGTTTAACTCAAGGATTAGTCAGAATTGCTAAGTTGCTGGCGTTCTAGGATGCGTTCTAAGAGGTTGAATTGCAGAATTTTAGCGGTTACTCGTCCTTCAGGAGTCAGTGGAACGATCGTTCCTCCTTCTAGCCGGAAATGATCTGACCATTGTTGGAGACGGGGATTAAAAAACGGAGTTAGCTGTCCTGTCTCAGGGTCGATCGAACCTATGTCACTTCCTTTGAAACGGTTGCAATAAGGACAGGATAATGCCAGATTTTCAGACTCAGTAATGCCATCGTGTTTTTCCGCAATGATGTGTTCCATTTCAAAGGCGAAAAGTGAAGCTGTTTGGGGAAATTGGCAATACTCGCATTTATCTCCGGCTCTTTGGGTTACTAGCCGACGCAAAGTGGCTGGTACGTAGCTCATGCTAATGTCTGTAAGCGTTTGTAGGCGTGAGCTTTGGCTAAACGCACCCAATGTTCTAAGAGTAAGTATCGATCGAGTTCGACTTCTTCTTTTGCAGAAAGATTACCCGATTTATTGCGATCGAGTAGTTCGCTCATGCGGGCTTGCAATGCAGGTGTGGGGCGGATGGCGAGGATTGCTTCTGGGCCGGGTTGACTGGCAAGTAATTCGACGATTTGGCGATCGCTTTGGTAGGGGATGTTTTCTTCTGTGGCGGTGAATTCCCGAAGTGCGCGATCGAGGGCTTCTGGGAGGCGATCGCCTAATAGTTGCAGTTTTTCGCCGAGAAGATCGGGGACTTCTAGGATGATTTGCATTCTGTTTTTTGAGATTTTGGAATAGTCAGGTTGTTGGGTTGACTGAAACTCTTATTTAAATTATATCGCACTTTAGAAAGAAATTGGCGATCGCATTCATCCAATTTACCTCTATTATCATTTAAGGTTAGTTTAACTCAAGGATTGGTCATGGTGCGACTGATTGAGAGCCGCCGCGAAAACGATCGGTAAATTCAGGATATTTTTCCAAATCTTGCAATGACTCTAAGGCCGGCATTTCAATCCAATTGCCTTCTTGATGTAGCTTGTCTACATAGGCATGAAAAGCTTCCTCATCATCCCGATGAGCGATAAAGTAATCGTGCAATTCTTTCTGACTCATTGTTTGAAAATTAGGCTTATTCATACGATGTACCTCCATCGTCCGTTAGAGTATATCTCTATGATATTTTCTTCACCTGCTAGGAAAAATATATTTCCTGTGCGTTCATCCATCCGAACAACGTTGATAGGCAAGTAAAGCTTAGTGAACCAACAACACAATACATAACACTGATTTTTTTGTTCAGGTGTGGGTGTAATAATCTGAACTCCTCAACCTCACTTCACTATCAGAGTTTAGCATCTTGTACGGTTGTTAGTGGGTAGTAGACAACGCTTGAACTTAATTTTCTTATTAAAATAATAATCTTAGCACTGTGATAGTGATTTTCCAAAAAATAAATCGAGTTGCCAGAGGCGATCGCCCAAGTGTAAAGAGAAGAAGTGCATAGCGCAAAAGGGCAAAAGTGTCAAGGGGTAAGGAGTTCACGCGATCGCACAAACAAGACGAAAACCAAAAGAGCTGCTGCGATAGTCCGGCG
Source organism: Kamptonema sp. UHCC 0994 (assembly GCF_029167235.1). Lineage (GTDB taxonomy): Bacteria > Cyanobacteriota > Cyanobacteriia > Cyanobacteriales > Microcoleaceae > Kamptonema. Next base: position 5,536 of record NZ_JARFTR010000263.1, read on the forward strand.
CAACGACGCTGAAGCGAATCGCAGCGCGGCAAAAGGCGGGATCGTTGAACCACGAACCGCCGCGCAGCAGCCTGGTTCGGTTATCATCCTTAATATTGACTAATAAATCATAATCTTGGTAACGATTATCATTATGGGTTTCATCCCAGACTCTATCATCTTGCGGCGCACCTTGATAGTTATCGTGCCAAGGGTCTGCACACCATTCCCAGACGTTGCCGTGCATATCGTACAATCCAAAGGCATTGGGTGGAAAACTCCCCACATCCGTTGTTTGTTGGCGGTACAGTCCCTTGGGTGCAGCACCGTAGGAATAAGTGCCGTTATAATTAACTAATTCTGGGGTGATTGTTTCGCCAAAATAGAAAGGTGTTTTAGTTCCTGCGCGACAAGCATATTCCCATTCCGCTTCTGAAGGTAAGCGATAACTCTTGCCTGTTTTTTGAGAAAGTTTTTGGCAGAATGCTATAGCGTCATACCAGCTTACTTTTTCTACAGGACGTTTCGCGCCTTTGAAACGAGAAGGGTTATTTCCCATTACTGCTTGATATTGTTCTTGAGTGACTTCATATTTACCCATAAAAAAAGAGGCGACAGTAACATTATGCTCTGGCCCTTCAATGTCAAGTCCCTCTGCTTTCGTATCGGGGGAAACCATTACAAAACTACCCCCTGGAATTGATATCATCTCTATGGTGATATCATTACCAGTATTTTCTGTAAAAAACTTTCCTTGTTTTTGGCGGCGGTTGGTGATTTGCCCGGTTGAATTCACTGTTACTGTTTCAAAATCAAAGGTTTTCGATACAATTGCAGGCAGTGAAGGCGACTTTTGCTGTGGTGTAATAGAAATTGTTGAAAAATTGTCTATAGAAGCATTAGTTTTTAATACAATGGCAGGCGGTGAAGGCGACTTTTGTTGTATTGTAACAGAAATTGTTGAATCACTATCTAGGGAGGCATTAAGCGATAAATCTAAAATTGCTTCCAATATTTCCTCTGCATTTTGATAGCGCTGGCTGAAATGGTCGCGCACCATTTTATCTAAAATATTAGCTAGATTTTGGCTCACTTGAACCCGATCTCGCCAAATCACTTCCCCTGTCATTTGATCTTCCGGTAAGGTTTTAGGATTTTGACCAGTTAATGCTTGAATCCCAACCATTCCCACTGCATAAATATCACTGGAAAATTTAGGTTTCCCCTTGGCTTGTTCGCTTGGCATATAACCAGGACTGCCAATCATTATTGTGAAGCTAGTTTGTCCTTGAGAATTAATCGCTAAAGCGCTAATTTCCTTGACTGCCCCAAAGTCAATCAAGGCTATTTTACCATCTTTACAGCGCATTAAATTGGCAGGCTTAATATCTCGATGAATAACATTTTGCTGATGAACAACTGCTAAAATATCTAAGATATTTTGCAAGAGACTAATAACATAAGATTCGCTTAATTTTTCACCTGGTAGCAGTTCTTTTGTTAAGTCATGTCCATCAATAAAATCTTGGACAAAATAAAACTCCCCATTTTCCTCAAAGTGAGCAGAAAGGGTGGGGATGCGATCGTGCAGCTTGCCTAATCTATAAAGAATTTGTGCTTCCGTGTCAAATAAGCGTCTGGCGATGTCCAAAACAGCGGGGTCAGAGCTTTTTGGTTTAAGATGTTTAACGACACATTGGGGATGTCCCGGTAAGTCGTAATCTTTGGCAAGGTAAGTAACGCCAAAACCACCTTGTCCCAGCATTTTGAGGATATGATAGCGATCGCGCAGCTTTTGACCAAGCATAGTTTTCTGACGATGCAGTGGAGATTAGGATTTATTTTCGCATAAAAGTCAGAGGCACGCATAAAGCTGCAAAACCACCGCTACGCGAAAACCTCAGCCTCAGTCAAAGTCACCCACAGAGTACCAGTAGCGGCTGGCGCTGCGGCAAAAAATCGCAATCAAGTCGCACAAAACCGCGTAACACTAGGTAATCATTTGTGCCAGTTTCCCAAGAACTTCCGTCAGCCGATGCGCTATTGTAGTTATCATAATAGCGATAACGAATATAATATTTATAATACTATCGTTCTAACTAAAAAATGGGATTCAAACTTGAAAAAGTAATACCTTGGGGCCGTAGCCTAGATGAATACATCGCCATGTTTCACCTGACAGCAAGCGATCGCCAGTCAACAATTCTCGACTGTGCCGGCGGCCCTGCTAGCTTCAATGCTGAAATGACTCGCCAAGGCAATAAAGTGATTTCTTGCGACCCAATTTATGAGTTTACCGCCGATGAAATTGCCAGCCGCATTCAAGAATGTTATCAAACTGTAGTTGACGGCACTAAAGCAAATCTAAACTGCTACAATTGGACAGATATCGAATCGCCAGAACAACTAGGTGAAGTGCGAATGATAGCAATGCAGCAATTTCTAGAAGATTTGCCCCTGGGAATACAAGAAGGTCGTTATGTAACTGGTGAATTGCCGTTGCTACCTTTCAATCAACATCAGTTTGATTTAGCACTGTGCAGCCATTTTCTATTTACTTATGCCGACCACTTATCAGCAGAATTTCACCTAGCCTCTATTTTGGAAATGTGCCGCGTCGCGCAAGAAGTACGGATATTTCCACTCATAAAAATTTCTGGCGAACCAGTGTCATTACTACCAGAATTGATCGAAGAATTAGCAGCAAAAGGATATACTGGAGAAATCAAAGAAGTATGCTATGAATTTCAAAATGGTGGCAATCAAATGCTGCGAGTGCGGACAGAGCAATCGCGCGGAAAATAGCTACTCTGTCCTTAAATATAGAGCAAGTTTACAACAACGGAGGTTCTTCGTTACAATTTGCCTCTACTACTCGGCGGACTTCCCCTGATTCTAATTTCATTAGTTTGTCCGTAGCACGAACTTGAGTAGGTTGTTCTTCTAATTGCTGGCGATCTACTAATCCCCATTCCATCACCATATTGGTGTATCGTCTAGATGTAGCCCTGTCTATATTGAGAGAAGTTGCAACTTCATTTAGTGGCATCCATCCTTGTTGATTGCGAAGCCGATGTAGATAGCGAGTCAGAGTGTCAGTGTTGACTTTCATAGTGCTGTTAATTCCTGTTTTACCGCGCAGCGCTTTCTCTAATCTAGAGTAACAGATTGAGGAGAAAAGTGCCAATCTATCAGGTGATTTCACCTGCTACGGAAGACAGTGCCCGTTAATACTAAATCGGGGTTTGATATCCCCTTTATCATTCGGCGATTGAAATCGCTACTACACAAACTAAGTCCGCCTGCGCGGACTAAAGAATAAAGGGGGTATTTAAGCCGGATTTAGTATAATTCGTCAACTGTCCTCACGTCGCTTTTCCACTATTATACATCTCTGGCAAGCTTACGGTCATAGTTAAGTAGTCATCGAGCGGTTGTTCTCTGAATTGAGTTGATTAATAGATTGACTTGAATTATAATAGGTAACAAAAATGGCTAGAAAAACTTTAATCGCGATATAATTTAAATTAAAGTTGCGAAAATCTCAACCCCAATCCCATAACTCATGCCTCAAACAATCTGGATCGCAAGACACGGAAACCGCATTGACTTCGTAAACCCCGACTGGTTTTTAACAGCAGAAAAACGCTACGATCCTCACCTTTCAGATGACGGACACATTCAAGCCAGACAACTAGCAAATCGCCTCAAAGGTGAAGAAATTACCCACATTTTTGCCTCGCCATTCCTGCGAACAGTTCAAACAGCAAATCACGTTGCCCAAACCTTAGACTTATCGATTAAACTAGAGTGGGGACTTTGTGAATGGCTCAATCCTGACTGGATGTCAGAAATGCCAGAAACCCTATCTGTCAAAGAATTATGCCACCGTTTCCCCAGAATTGACCCCTCCTACACAAGTATTATCCCTAACTATCCCGAAACTGGGGAACAATGCCTTAAACGCACGGACGAAACTGCTAAGCGAGTCGCCGCAGAATTTCCCGAAAATATTTTGCTCGTTGGTCACGGTGCATCGGTTATAGGTACTACAATGGGATTAGTTCAGGGAGTCGTTGAAACAGAAATTAATGCCTCTCTGTGTTGCTTAGTCAAAGTTATACGCGATGATGGAAAATGGGTAATGGAACTTAACGGTGACACATCTCACCTTAGCAAAACTGAAGCTGATATCAGGTTTAATTAAAAATAGTTAACTGTTAACTGTTAACTGTTAACTGGGGAAAGCCTCCCCATTTCTCCTTCTTCCTTCTTCCTTCTTCCTTCTTCCTTATTCCTTATTCCTTCTTCCTTCTTCTATCGACATGGCTGGACATAGTAAATGGGCGAATATTAAACGCCAAAAAGCTAGAGTAGATGCCGTAAAAGGTAAAATTTTTGCTAAAATATCCCGCGAAATTATCGTTGCGGCCCGTAGCGGCGTACCAGATCCCGCTGGCAATTTTCAACTGCGAACGGCAATTGATAAAGCTAAGGCGGCGGCAATTCCTAATGAGAACATTGAACGCGCGATTGCCAAAGGTGCAGGTAAACTGGGGCCGAATTCTGAATTAGAAGCCATTCGTTATGAAGGTTACGGTGTTGGTGGTGTCGCTATTTTAATTGAAGCACTTACAGATAATCGTAACCGCACGGCGGCTGATTTGCGAGAAGCTTTTACTAAGAATGGTGGCAATTTGGGTGAAACTGGTTGTGTCGGTTGGATGTTCGATCAAAAAGGTGTTTGTACGGTGTTCGGCCCCATTAATGAAGATGACTTATTAGAAGCATCATTAGATGGAGAAGCAGAATCTTATGAGTTGATATCAATAGATGAAGATACCGAAGGTGCAGAGGTATTGACTGAAGTATCGAACTTAGAAAACCTTAGTAAAGTATTGAAAAAAAGGGGTTTTGTAGTGATGCAGTCAGAAACTCGCTGGATTCCTAGTAATTCAGTAGAAGTTGATAATCCAGAGAAGGCGCGATCGCTGCTAAAATTAATGGATGCACTGGAAGATTTAGATGATGTGCAAAGCGTTACGGCTAACTTTGAAATGACTGATGAACTGATGTCTATGACTATGGTTTAGTAATTGTTTGTAACGCCGCCCTCTGGGGGTCAAATAACCGCCTAGAAGGCGGCGTTACAAAATAAGCCTTCTTTCTTCTTCTTATAGTTTTTAAAATTTAGTTAGCAATGCCATTATCTCAACTTTTGCCAACAATTTCTCCATCAGAAACACCCCAACCCAAACAAGACTTTGATTATGACATCGCTATCGTTGGCGGCGGTATTGTCGGGGCAACTTTAGCTTGTGCCTTAAAAGATTCCGGCTTAAAAGTAACAATAATTGAGACTCAAACGCCATCTGTAGCAGCAAGTAGAAGGCAAGCTTATGCACTTTCTCTGATGTCGGGAATGATTTTAGAAGGTATTGGTGTTTGGCAAGAAATATTACCACAAATTACCACTTTTGAACAAATTAACCTCTGCGATGGCGACTATCCAGGGATAGTTCAATTCTATCGGGAAGACTTAGGAAATATAGGTAAAATGCCTGTGCCCAAAACAGCACTCGGTTATGTGGGGGAACATGGGGTATTGCTGACAGCTTTGCAAGAATGCTTAGCAAAATGTCCTAATTTTAGTTGGATTTGTCCCGCTGAAGTTTTACAAGTTCAATATTATAGCGATCGCGCCGAAGTCGAAGTAAAAATCAACGGCGAAACTCAGACTATCCGCACGCGGTTGTTAATCGCCGCCGATGGTTCGCGATCGCACATCCGCACTGAAGCTAAAATTACTACCCAAGGCTGGAAATATTGGCAGTCTTGCATTGCCATCACCATTAAAACAGAAAAACCGCACAATAATATCGCCTTTGAGCGTTTTTGGCCCAGCGGCCCGATGGGGGTATTGCCACTCCCTGGAAACCGCTGTCAGGTTGTCTGGACTGCACCTCACGCGGAAGCAAAAGCCTTGCAAGAACTCGATAAACAAGAGTTTCTAGCTTTGTTAGAACAGCGGACTGGCAGACTTTTGGGGCGTTTAGAATTAGTTAGCGATCGCTACCTATTTCCCGTTCAGCTCATGCAGAGCGATCGCTACGCCTTACCCAGATTAGCATTAATTGGCGATGCCGCCCACTGCTGCCATCCCGTTGGCGGACAAGGTTTAAATATGGGGATTCGCGATGCGGCCGCGATCGCACAAATATTGCGATCGGCCCACGATCGAGGTGAAGATATTGGAGATTTACAAGTATTAAAACGCTACGAAAGCTGGCGAAAAAAAGAAAACTTAGTAGTTTTAGGATTCACCGATTTTCTAGATCGCCTCTTCTCTAATACTTGGCTTCCAATTATTGCTTTTCGCCGCCTTTGTTTATGGAGTTTACGGACAATCCCCCTCGTGCGACTCTTAGCATTACGACTAATGACAGGTTTATTTGGCCGTGCTCCTGAATTAAGTATAGGACTTACGCAAAAGTACCCGTAACGCCGCCATCTTGGCGGTATCTTTACCGCCAAGATGGCGGCGTTACGTGAGGTGTGCGTAAGTCCTAACTGATTTACTATTGTCCTTGACATACCCAATTTTTACACCGTACAAACTTTCAATGTTGACTACAGCACCATATTTTATGAACACATCAAAAAAACATGGGAAGTTTGTCCCCCAATAAATCATTGCACATGACATAGGAGCCCCTTTGCCTTCATCTTTGCCATCTACCAAAAACCTCAATCTTGTATCGTAGAGAAAACAAATACCCGTTGCTTTGCCATAAATACATTCCTTCCAATGTCCTGTATTAGTAGCAACTGGTACAAGTGCTATTACTTCAGATTGAAATACTCTATTCGCTTCTTCACATTTACGCAGCCAATCTATTATTTTTGTGCCCCGTTCTACATCATTACCATAAGGTGGATTAACGTATATTGTGGGGAAATTCCAAAATTGTGACAGTCCGTCGCACTCAGGAAGTTTATACTCTATCTTGGCTTCAACTATTGAAAAAGGACTAGAACAGGGGTCTAAATGAATAACACCGCCAAAAACTTCTTTGACAGCATCAACATATTTCTTGGGAGTACCCCAATCTTTCTTTTCGCTAACTACTTGTCTTCCTGCTGTCATAGAGAATATATTCTGATATAACTTACCCAAAAGTATTAGTAACGCCGCCATCTTTGCCGCCTAGAAGGCGGCGTTACACTATACAACTCAAGAAAACTCAAATCGGTTTTTACCAAGTTCCTTAGCACGATACATAGCCGCATCAGCATTCTTAATCAAAGTTTCCTTATCTTGACCATCGAAAGGGTACAAACTAATACCAATACTCGTAGTTACCGAAATTGAATTTCCCTCAAATACGAAAACTTGAGTAATAGCATCCAGAATTTTTTCAGCAACTCTCGCTGCATCCGGCTTTCCGGGAATTCCTGGTAAAATCACAGTAAACTCATCGCCTCCTAAACGCGAAATCGTATCGCTACCCCGCAAACATCCTTTCAACCTTTCCGCAACCCCTTTTAAAAGTAAATCTCCAATATCGTGTCCGAGAGAATCATTAATTAACTTAAATCCATCCAGATCCAAAAATAGTAAAGCCACTAATTGATCTTTAACAGAAGCTTGTTTTATAGACACACTCAAACTTTCGTGAAACAATTGGCGATTCGGCAAACCAGTAAGATCGTCATGATAGGCTTGATAGCGCAAGCGATCTTCAGAAAGTAGAAGTTCAGCATTTTTTTGCTTCAGTTCTTCTTCCATACGCTTGCGCTCAGTAATATCTCTGATTGCACCAACTAAAAATAAATTACCCGCAGCATCTTTGTGCAGCGATCTTTTCGTCGCAATCAAATGTGTCGTGCCGCTGGCATCAGTAAATTCTTCTTCATTTTCATACTCTAGCTGCGTAGCAAACACTAAATTATCTTGATGCCAAAAGATATCAGCTTCATGTTTCGGAAATAAATCATAATCAGTCTTGCTGATTAACGTTTCTAGCGGCTGACCGATTAATCGGCAATAAGCTTGATTCAAAACGATGCGGCGGTGGTTGATATCAGTAACAAAAATTGGATCGGGAATTGTATTAATTACAGTTTGCAAAAATTCTTTCGAGCGTTTGAACTCTTCCTGTAAGTGAGCCAGATAGCCAACTATGACCGCCGCAGACCCTGCGATCGCCATTAATGGTGGAATTAAAGGCAACCACCAACCCCCTAAGAAAGCCAAATACAGACTGGTAGTGAGACCAACACCCACTCCTAAAAGGAAAAGCAGCGATAGTTGAGGCGATCGCAACTTCCAGCTTACAAAAGCTCCCACCCAAGACCAACCCCAAATCCACAGCCATTCAGCCAAATCTGACCAGACTTTAAAACTCGTTCTTCCTTGCAGGGCCGCACTCAAAATCTGACTCAAAAAATTAGCCTGAAGTTCTACTCCCGATATAGATTCAGGCGAATCCAATAAACCGCCGCTGTAGGAAGTTTGCTGAAAATCTTTTAGGCTAGTTGCAGTCGAACCGATTAAAACAATACGCGATCGCACAAAATCAGGCGATATCTTCCCAGACATGACCTCAGCCATCGACACCCTGCGAAAACTACCACCAGGGCCGCGAAGATTCGCCAAAATTTGATAGCCACGACTTTCAGCTCGAATGTAAGGCCCATCATTAGGTTCAAAGCGCTCAAAAACACCCTTACCCAATTGCAAATATTTAGGATTACTCGTTGCTGGCTCAGGATTAATACCTTCAGCTTTTAGGTAAATTAAAGCCAACTTCAAAGCTAAACTTTCTCTCTTTTTTCCACCTTCTGGCCACGAATAAAGCAAAGCTCTGCGTATTTTGCCATCTGCATCAACAACAACATTATTTAAACCTACCTGGTTTCGCTGGCTGAGAATGGTAGGTGGACGTACCCCCAAGTTATTTTCATCTTGGCTTTTCTCAATCCCAATCAAGTTAGGGATAGTTTCAAAAGCTTGAACCAATTTTTCATAACCTGGTTCAACGGGCAAATCTCGATAGATATCTAGACCAATCGCTCGCGGTTGACCAGCGGACAATTTTTCTAGCAACTGTGCCATCACACCATCGGGGATCGGGTAGCCAAATTTTTGCAAATCGGCTTCGTTAATTGCTACAATCACAACTCTTTCATCAATCGATTCTAGTGGCCGCCAGCGAAAAAACTGATCGATAGCCGCTAATTCTGAGAACTGCAAAAGTGCGAAGGAACGTAGGAGAATAACTGTACCAGCAACAGTTGAAGCGGTAATGAATACTCGCCGTTGTTTACACCACTTTTTCAGGGTTCTCCGCGTATTGTTTGAAGCTTTGCTGAGCCGCTTGAACATCTAAGTTGAAGGAAGAGGGAAGAAGGAAGAAGGGAACAGGAAGAAGAGAGAAGGGAACGGGAAGAAGGGAGAGTGGGTTAAAAGCTATCGGGTAATTCTTAAGATAACCGATCGCTAAACAAAACAACCAGAGGCGCGATCGCACCTCTGGCTTTTTTTGGCAATTAACCTTTATTTCGAGAAATCAGGGCGAGTTTTTCTTCCAGTTTCTTCTTGAAGCTTGTGTAAACTCGCTCAACTTACGTAACGCCGCCCTCTGGGCGGTCAATTACCGCCCAGAGGGCGGCGTTACCGATATAGGCGATC
>NZ_JARFTR010000131.1 GCF_029167235.1 Kamptonema sp. UHCC 0994
GTATGTCACCGCCCAGAGGGCGGCGCTACGTAAGACTTTTGACATCATTTTAAATTCAATCGAGCGCGTGCTTTCCCAATCCAAACATCTTCATCCGCAATCTTCTGATCTGCAAATTTTAAACAAGTTTGCCATTCTTTTAAGGCTCCTTTTTTATCATTCATACCTTCTAAAACTTGCGCTTTCAAACAATAAGCAGATGCCCGATTGTTATCCAATTTAATCGCAGCATTCTGTTGTGTTAACGCCTCTTCATATCGTCCTTGTTCTAGCCTCGCCCAACCGATATTTTTCAGCAAAGAATATTTGGTTGCATCGTCTTTAGCTAGTTCCAAACCTTGCCAGAGCAAGTTAACAGCACCATTGTAGTTTTTGTCATAAACTATAAGCAAGCGACCCAATTGGCTATAAGCACCAGCAAAACCTAGTTTTGCTGACCTCTGATATTTTTCACGAGCGCATTTAATATCTTGCATATCTTGGCAAAGCCATCCTAAAGTATAGGGTACAACTCGATTATCTGGATTCAAAATCTCCGCTAATAGAAATGCTTTTCGAGCTGTAATTAAATCGCCTTTCTGGTAAAGGTCAAACCCAAAATCATTAACAAGTACAGCCAACTTTGGCAACCCATACAACCATCCCACAGAACCGCCAGTCAGCAGCAACAAAACTGCCCACTTGAATTTAAAATTGCATTGAATTATAATTTGGAATAAGTTAAAGCCTCGTCTCTGTGGTATTAAATCATTCCAAGTTGGTGGTTCTACTGAAGGATTCTGACAAATTATCGGCAGCCAACTAGCACAAGGAAAGTCAGTTTCTAAGCCTTGCAACTTTTCTCGTGCCTCCCTAAAAGCCTGGTATAAAGAGTTACCACTAGCAAAGTTTGTAAGAAAATCCTTTAAAAATTGTTGAGCTACAAAGTCGGGAACCATTTCCCGCATGACAATCATTTGTGGAATTTCCAAATCATCCAATCGCTGCGCTAATCCCAATCCATCGCAAGAGTTGAAAATTGCTAACTGCAAACCATTTACCACAGCTTTTTTGAGACCATACCACACTTCATCAAGGGTCAAACTGTCGGTTTCATTAATATGAATCCGACCCGTATCTTCATCTGTCTCGCCGTGTCCTGCAAAAAAGATAATATCCCAAGGCTGTTCCCACAATTTATCATTAATTTGATTATGTTTGGGCTCAAGTAGAAAAACTACCTCTGCATTGGGCAAACTTTTTAGTAATTCCCTATCTTTCTCAATGTCAATGCCTGCACTACAACCGAGAATGGCTAAAACTCTGACTTTAGATTTAGCAGCTATTGGCAATAGTTGTGGGCTTTTATACTCAATGGGACTGAGAGCAACTTCAGAAAAAGAGTAACGGTCAATAAAATCCCATAAGTGCCAGGGAAGTTTTCGCAAATAATTGTCTTCAGTACGAACCAATACCCGCACTTTTTCAGTTCGGTTTAATTCTTCTCGCAGTCCCCTGTCAATGTCGCGAAACTGTTCAGATTTCAGCCATTGATTTATGAGATTGCCAAGTTTTTCACCCGATTCTTTAATTTCTTTGAGGCGAGTGGAGAATTTATTAGGGTTAATAAAATTGTGTTTAATAGATCCGGGTTTAATTCGGGTAACTAACCCCAAATTACGGTATTCTTGCCAATGACGCTGCATTTCGGCAGCTAATTCTGGATTAGGGGGCAAACTGCGCGTGATTTCTATCAATACGCGATCGCCTTCTTTGATTTCTAGGGAAGCTCGAAACCCCCCTATTTCCAGATCGCCATCAAGCTTGAGGACAACTAATTTAGCCATAACTTGCCTCTATACCTAGCCTATATTTAAGACAACTTAATTGTTGTAGGGAGATCGCCATCGGTCATTTGAGGCTAATCTCACTTTGGCGATCAAAGCTCAAACTGCTCCACGATGCTGACATCACCCAAAGCTACTTTAACACTAAACTGTTCACCTGGATAGCCATTAAACTCCAATTGTATATTTTTGCTGCTTTTTGCTACTGTTTGCATCATGGGTGTTCCTTGTTCATCAAGCACCATTAACTGCAAATCTTGCGGTAAGTAAATTTGCGGTTTGAGGGCGTATAGCTCTACAAAAATATCAATTTCTGCTTCAGTTCCCGCTGCTAACCCTACAAATATTGCCACCCGATCGTCCGCCTTTTGTAATTGAAGCAGCTTCCCTCCCATTGTTGTATTGTCACGCTTTCTGAATTTCATCGGAGCGACACTTCGGAAGTTAAAACTTGGTTCTGTTTCTGGCGGCGATAAGAGGGATTCTATGGTTTCTACCATTTCCCAGCCGGCATCCAGAATGCCGTTTACCCAATTGCTCAATAGCGCTACTATTGGACGAGGTGTACTCGCCACTGTCAGGAAACCTTCAAGGGATTGCCATTGTTTCAAAGGAATTTTTTCTGCTGTTGCTTTTTCTACAAATCCGATCAATGTTGCTTCGTTCATTGATTCAGACAATTGCACTGCGATGTAACCGATTCTATCTGTCCAAACCTCGGCTGGAACTTCTACAATATCGGAGCCTGGTAGAACAGCTCTGCACTCTACTTTACCCAAATCTTTGATGGTTAAATCGGCTGTATTTAGGAGACTTCGCATTAATGAATCCCAGCTATCGCCAACTTCTAAGTCTGTCTCAAGTTCCATACACTGGCAGTAATAATTTACTGCTAAAACTGCTAAAGTATTGCGATAAACTTGTTCGCCTTTTTCTGCATTAGCTTGCTGGCGACGGAAGTTTTCTGCTTGTTTGCGAAATTTAGATGTGATGGTCACGGTAAAACTCAGTTCCTCTGTTGTATTGTTGTTTTCTAACATTTTCATTTTCCTTTTCACCTATTCAAATATAGCTTAATTTGCGGAGAAAGTTCTCTGATGCTGCGCTGGTAGAAACTGCTGAGAGTTGATATTGGTATCCCTAAATCGGCTGAGATTTCTCTCCATTTTTCTCTAGCTAGTATTCGCATTGCTAAGGATTGAAAATTGAGATGGGGATACATTTTGTGACGCAGGTTTTGACAAAGCTGTTCCGGGTCGTTTTCTATGTAGTCCAATATCAGTTCAGATGGCAGAGGTATTTTTTCTGGTTGTTCGAGATTGTTTTCATCTGGTATTGATTCTAACTTAATAGTAGATGGGCCGATGATTTCACCAATTGCCTGATTAAAAAAACGCTTCTCCATATAAAAATTTACCCATCTCATTACTGGACTCTTCTCAGGTTTGTATTGGTCTATGCTCTGGCAAATGTAAATCATGAGTTTTTGGATTGCTTCTTGATAAATCTCCTCATACAGCTCTGGAAATTCACCGGAACGCGGACGGCAAAGTCTGTTAGATTTGAGAATCTTTTTTATTAGCTTAGTGAGAGCAATCCGTCTCTCTTTGCTTCTCGATGGATGCCGTTGAGCTTCTATGGCAAGCATCATCAGTTCCTCGTCTTGTAATCTGTTTTGTTCTTGGTCAAATGGCATCAAATCTCCTGTATTAGCCGTAGATGTTTTATTAGCCTCTATTTATCTGTTAAGGTTTTGTGGCAATTTTTACGCGAAGTGCCTTGATTTGTTACAAATCTTTATATTTTGCTGCGATCGCATTGTAACGGTATAGCAAGGGTTTGGGATTGCTTCGGAAGCCTCGCAATGACGGAAAATCCTAGTAAATGCGTAAGTCCTGCACAAATCAGGATTATGTAAAGTTTTGTAAACAAACGCGGGATCTCGCATAAAAGTTGAGTGCGCCTCCAGATAGATAGTTGAAGGTAACAAGGGTGAGCATCACAGAATGCTAATGAATATTGAAAAAAGTAATGCTGAGCTAGATTTCAGCAATTGGATTTGTCCAGACATCAGACCCGCGTGGACACTCGCTAAACTACGGAGTTCAGAGGAAATTATTTTGCAAGCAATAGAAGGGGAAAGGGAATTTCGCTTTAGTGAGGTCGAAGGCTATGCTTTGCGGTACTTCACGGGTGTTTTGACGATAAGTGAAGTTCAAAATCGGTTGAGTGCAGAATTTTCTAGGTGCGATCGCGACTTAGTAGCAAAGCTAGTCGAAAAACTCGTTGCTATGGGGATTTTAGCACGTTCTAAGGGCCCTCGTTTGAAGGCGATCGCCCAGTGGCTTCAACATCCCGACGGGTCTTGGATTTTGCGAAACCCGGAGGAAATGACGTTTCTGCAAGTGAGTCCAGAGGACAAAACAATTATCGAACAGTTGGGAGTCTCGCAGGATGCAAGTGCAGCCGAATTCTGCATTAGTGCCGAAAAACTGCACGCTTTGCTGGAATTGTTGGCCGCTACCGCCATGTTAGAACCCGATATCGATCGGTGATGTCGATTGTAAAGAAATGTAACAAAATCCAAATTCGGCGTAAAAACCGATAGGTGACGCAGATAAAGAGATAGAAGCTCGCGAGAGATTCAAAAGCACAAAGTCATTGTTAATAAATTACCAGGAGATACAGCATCTATGAAACGGAAACAGATACTTCAAGCAACAGCAACAGCACTATTTCTTAGCCTACTAGCCGGAGGAAAAGCTCTAGCTTTCACCTTCAATTTTACGCCAATTGCTCTTTCTGACCCCACCAGCCCTTTCCGTTCTTATAGCAGTGTTGGTCAGGGACTCGGCACAGCAGGCGGTTGGTCAGACTACAGCCTGTCATTCAAGAGCGAACAAAAAGGATTTGCCATCAACAATAACGGTGGAACAGTTGCATATTATGCCGATCTAATTGGCGGGGGTAAAGGTATTTTTACTAGCACTGGAGTCCGCACACCAACACTCATTGCGGACACCCAAGGCAGCTCAAAGTTTAGCAGTTTCGGTCAGGGGCTTTCCATCAACAAAACAGGAACGGTGGCATTTTTTGCTACTCTGAAAACCGGGGCTACAGGCATCTATACCAGCAACGGCATCGGAGAACCCAAGCTGATTGCCAGCACCACCGAGGGCTATAGCTTCAATCCGGGACTCTCGATTAACGACAAAGGAGAAGTCGCATTTTCCGCGATGAAGTCTGGTATTCAACAAATATTCAAATACGACACCAGCCAAGTTATCAATATTAGCAATTGCATGGCTGCGGGAAATACGGCTAGCCAATGCCCCCTGACAGGTCAAGGAGTTTATAACTACCTTAACGCTCAAGCACCTTCTATTAACAACGACGGAATAGTTGCCTTTGTAAGCATGAACGGCCTATTCACTAGCAATGGCGGGCCGTCCAATCCAATTTTGCCTAGCTCAACCTACTTCTCTTTCGGTTCCTACCGCGAAGCAAACATCAACGATAACGGTCTAGTATCTGCCTATGCCCACCTTAATAATGGCGCTGCGGGTCAAACGTCAGGGGTTGGTCAAGTCCTCATTAGTAGCGATGGTTCTCCTACTGGCGGTAGCATCGTTGCTGGCAATAATGTCACTTCAGGTCAGACGGGTTTTTATTACGTTGGTACGACTTCGATCAACGACAAGGGAAAGATCGCTTTCATGGCTAACCAGGTGACGGGTAAAAATGGCATCTTTATTGGAGCTGATGCGGTGAAGGATAAAATCATCGGCGTTGGCGATACTCTCCTTGGTTCCACAGTACAGGAACTTTTCTTCGATCGGAACGGCCTGAGCAATGATAACGAGATTAGCTTCTGGGCAAAACTTGCCAATGGTGTTTCGGGAATCTTCCGCGCCAATAGCTTTGCTGACTCGCAATACAATCCTTGGATGCCGAACTGTAGCGGTGGGAATGGTGCGACGCACGGTTTTTGTGATGTTGGCGGGAATGGCTGGTTCGACCCCCCCACTGCCTATGGCTTTAACTATAAGATGACTTCCGACTCTTTGTTTACTTCAATTCTCGACTTACCGAGCAATTTTATTAAACCCTTCACCGTAGCAGTTGGAGACATTCTTTTAGGTGAGTTTACCGCAGGCGACAGCATCGACTTTAGCCAATTTGCTGCCAAACTTGGCGCTTTACTCGTCAACGGTACTGGCGTTAAAGAATTTACCGTCACCGGCCTTGATGTCGATCCCAACAATCCCGCCGTATTCCCCATCAAACTCGCCTCTAACACCGATTTAATGAGCTTTGATATGCTGGCGCTCCTCAACCCAGATACCCCATCAGATGACGGCGTACCTGGCCCTGGTGGCCCTGACCCTGACCCTGGCATCGGTGGTGGCCCTAACGAACCCGTTCCCGAACCCACTACAATCCTGGGCACATTAGTATTTGGTGCTGTCGCCGCCAAACTCAAACGTCAACGCGCATCAGCCAACAAAGAAGTTTAATTTTCAACGATTGTAAAGGCGCAATTAATCGCGCCTTTACACAACAAACTTGGATTTTCTCAATGTCTAAATTCAGGAGTATTCCCGTGCATCTAACAAAAAAAAATCTAATCCGCTGCATCTCAACAGCCTTTGCAGCCAGCATAATTATCGCATCCGAACCACAAAAAGCTAGAGCTGCAACCCTCTACAACGGCTGGAATTATGCCATTGATTCTTTCAATGACGGCGTAACAGGAGGACAAGTAGGAGGTGGAGCCTTTGAGTTTTACGGCATGGCTTTTCAAGAAACTGCCGAGAAAATTTTTGTCGCTCTTAACACTAATTTATCCTTAGCAGGATTTGAACATGGCGGCGCTCAAGGAGGCAGTATTAGTTATGGCGATTTGTTCTTAAATTTCTCTGGTTTAAAGTTCAATGAAGCTAGTACAATTGGTAACTTATTCGCCGTCCGTTTCGCAGAAGGCAATGACTCCGGCGCTGAAACCACAGGAGTTTACAGCAATGTCATCGCCAAAAGTGTAGCCGAGACTAATTCTGGCTATGCCAATTTAAACGAGTACAACGCTCACATTAAATCCAGAGGTGGTACGCCTTCAACGGGTGATTTAAGTGCTGCCGATTCCTACTTTGAGCAGACAGGTGACTGGACAGTTCTCAATGTAATTGATTCCGGTGAAAAAGTAGGTGATATCAGTTTCTTGACTACCGCAGCATTAAACGTTATGGGTTTAGATTTTGCTCATTTTAAAGCAACTGGTTCTCAAACTATTGGATTTAGTTTTGACAAATCCTTAATGCCTTCTGGCAGCTTTATCGCTAATTTCTTTGCCGAATGCGCTAACGATGGCATCGCGATTAATGGAGAATTAGAAAACGATGGCATCCCGATTAATGGAGAATTGGAAGCTGTACCCGAACCATCTTCTTTTTTGGGAACTTTGGTGGCGCTAGGCCTGATTGGTGCTCGCTTACTGGCAAAACGTAAACATCATCGGGAAAGTTTACGGATTCTCACCGCATCTGACGAATAAGATAGGGTCAACTCTTGCGCTTTCAGTGTTTTAAAATCCACTTGCGTCAAGGATTGCCAGATTTTTGCTAATTGCTAATCCCTAACATCTTCGGAAAACTAGCCATTAGCAATTAGCAATTAACCATTAGCAATTACCAATTAGCAATTACCAATTACCAATTACCAATTACCAATTACCAATTACCAATTACCAATTACCAACTAAGGAGTTATATGAGCGGTCTGAACAAAAAATCAATAACCACTGCCGGAACAGCGTTTATGATTTTAGGAATAGGTATGGCAACAGGAGATATAACTAGGGGAGGGCACATTGTCTCTACAGGAGGTGATATCTTAGTACAAATAATCCCATCTCTAGCTAATTTTACCAGTGAGTTACACCTTTTTTACCCAGAGCGCCGATATCTTACTACTAATCGAGATACGAGAGGAGCGATAAATCTAGGTAACTTTCCCCTGGGTAGCGAACTCATATTTGGGATATTTGTAAGGGATACAGGTAATATTTTTATGATGGGGCCAGGAGATCGCAACCCCGATGGAATTCCCCATGCTTCGGCACAAATTATTAGACCCGGAGTCGCAATTGTTAAATTCAAAGATGTTTGGGGTGAACAGAATGAAGACTTTGATAATAGTATGATTAAACCTGAAAAGGCGATTGCAGATGTTGCCAAACCTTTAGCTCAACCTGCTACTGTGAAAGGTAATTTAGTGTTTGGCAATTTCAATGTTTCTAGGGTATCGAAGCGCAAAAAGCAGCAAAAAGCTGTTTAATTCATACCCTACCCGCAGTTACGTAAAATCAATAGCATACAGTTGATAAAGATTCAATAATTAGGAGGATAATATGCAGACAGTTCTTGTTAAGCCACCAATCAAAGTTATTCAGCCAGAAGGTCGTATCAACGCATCAAATGCACCGGAATTTGAATATCAATTGACTGCTGCTGTTCTCTCCCCAGAGAATGATTGTTTGCTCGTCGATTTGGGAAAAGTAGATTTTTTAGACAGTGCTGGTTTAATGATATTGGTTTCTGGTTTCAATCTGTCGAAGCGCCTTAATCGCCGATTTACGCTTTGCTCTGTTTTACCTTCAGTTATGATGATATTTGAGCTAACTCAACTTGACCGCGTTTTTGAGATTTTTGAGAATCGTAATAGTTTTGAGTTGGCTATCAGTGTGGCAATGGATTTTGTGGCTGAGGTAACTGATTTGAAGAGTTAACAGTTATAGCTGTCCTTATCTCTATTGTAGAAGTTCTAAGACCTGATAAAATTTTAACTGTTCGTTCTTTGGCAAAGGCAGGTTAGTATTTATTAAACCTTTGTGCTGACTTGGACGCAATTTTAAACTGGGAAATCTTTTTTTGCTGTGCGATCGCCAAGGCGATCGCGAACCACACCAACCCCATATCAACGACCTCTCCTTGGTCTATAGTTAGCGGGGAGCTACAGGCAAAATCCAGTTTTCCGCTAACTATATTCTGAGGCTATTAAGCAGCTTTTTCCACAAAAGACGTTAACCGTTCTAACCACTCCGGCCAGTAATAGAGCAAATTTTCCCGATTGAATTCAAATATTTCTGCGTCTTCACCGGGAAGGGCTACGACAATTAAACCATTAACAATTTTAGCGCCAAACAAACTGTCACGATAACATCTGTTAATTGCACCACCATAAGCTACAAGCTGTAAAGGCTTGTCATAAAGTTTTTGCACTTGCAGCTTTGGTTCTTCAGCAGTCGTCCACTCAATAATGTGGGGAACACCTTCATACCGGGCAACTAAATCAACTTTCCCCGCGTATCCTTCCACATAATTTGGTACAATTGTCTCGACTAACTGGACATCGGTAAGTTTCTCCAGTACGGGCTGTATGCTATAAAAATAGGGCTGAATTAGGCTGGAAGCGGTGGGAGATAACCCCTGCAAATATTCCTTAACCCACTGATGCAGTAGTTCTCCTCGGCGACGGCTAGTTAGAGCAATGCGATTTGCTTCTGCGTTCCCTACTTTCTTGCGCCAATTAGAAATCGCAGCTACAGACTCAATCCGCTGTGTATCTTTAAGTATTGTGGTAACGGCTGGTAGCACAATACCATTTTTGCCTTGGTAGTAAAAGCGACCATTAATGTAGGTTCGTTTCATAAGAAAAATCTCCAAAAAATTTCTAAATTCAATCTCGCAATTTTGCTTTGGAGTTATCTCTCACGTTAAGGCTGACTTAGACTGACTTAGGCTGACATATCTACAATCTTCAGTTGCAGCGTGCTATTCAAAATTATTTTTGCTCTACAATAAGTAGTATCAGAGTACCTTAACTGTGGTTTAAGGCTAGATGGAAGATACTGAATTTGCTTTTAGATAATGGAGAGATTAGCCCATGTCGCTACCCCGTGACTTTTTGATTGAGATGGCTCGTAAGTATGATCTTTCGCCAGAGCAAGAGGATGCTTTTGTAATCTGGTTTAGCGGTAAAAAGACAGAATTGGAGATAGCAACAGAACTCCATATCACCAACAGTGCTTTTACCACTCGCATGAGCCATGTTTACAAAAAGTTCAGTATCAACGGTAAAGGCCCAGGTAAATATGGTCGGTTGTTCAATTTTTTGACTACCGAGGATGGGAAGTCTAAGCCTTCGGACTCTTCAACTTCTAATCTGTCAGAGGATGAGTTAAATGACTTGGTGCAAGAGGTACGCCAGAAGTATCGAGAGAAGATGCAAGACCAGTGCGGTACAATGCGATCGCTTACCATGTCACAGCCTATTGATGTGAGTGACCTCTACACAAATGTTAACATTCTGGAAAAAATTACAAGTTATCAGCGGCGTGAAATTGATGAACTCAAACAAAACTTTGACCCAAAAAACTTTAATTACTTTGGAATTGGCAAAGTAACTGATGAACGAATACCAGGACTAGAAGCTGTTGAAAAATACTCAAAATTGATGGTGCTAGGTAAGCCAGGGTCAGGAAAAACCACATTTTTAAAGCATTTAGCAATCCAGTGCAATCAAGGTAATTTTCAAGCTAATCATGTCCCAATTTTTATCACCCTTAAACAGTTTGCAGAAACAGAAGGAAAACCGAGCTTACTGGAATACATAACCCAGATTTTTTCTGATTGTGATGTCTCGGCTAACCAAATAGCTGTTCTATTGAAGAACGGTAAGACAATGGTTTTACTCGATGGTTTGGATGAAATAAAAGATGAGAATAACAGCCGTGTTATTGAGCAATTTCGTTATTTTTCCGAAAAGTTTCACACTAATCAGTTTGTAATCACTTGTCGGATTGCAGCCAAAAAATATAACTTTGAGAAATTTACAGAAGTTGAAGTTGCGGATTTTGATGACAAACAGATAATTTTTTTTGCTCAGAAATGGTTTGAGAGTAAAGAATCAGCAAAAGCAGAGGAACTTATTCAACAGCTTCACGAAAATGCTCGGATTCAAGAACTGGCAACAAATCCGTTACTACTAACACTGTTATGTTTAGTATTTGAAGAATCAGCCAAATTTCCTATTAATCGTTCAGAACTTTATGAAGAAGGAGTGGATATCCTGTTGAGAAAATGGGATGAAACACGAAGCATAGAGCGAGATCATCTTTATAAAAATTTATCATTGCAACGTAAGAAAGATTTGCTTAGTCAAATTGCTGTAATGACATTTGAGCGGGGTGACTATTTCTTTAAACAGAAGGAAATAGAACATTATATTTCTGATTTCATCCGTAATCTACCTGATGCTCAAAATGGCCCGGAGGTGTTGCAAATAGACAGTGAGGCAGTTCTAAAATCAATTGAAGCACAGCATGGGTTATTGGTGGAACGGGCGCAGAAAATATACTCTTTCTCTCACTTGACTTTTCAAGAGTATTTCACGGCTAGAGCAATTGTTAGTAATTCTGCTCCACAACCTTTGGAAAAAATCGCTTGCCGCGTTACTCAGAAAAAATGGCGAGAAGTATTTATATTAGCGGTTGAAATGTTGCCAAGAGCAGATGATTTATTGCAATTTATGAAACAGCAGGTTGATGCTTTTATAGCTACTGATGAAAAATTACAGCATTTCTTAGTTTGGGTAAACCAGAAGACACTTTTAGTCCAGTCTTTATTTAAAGCAGAAGTTATTCGTTCTTTTTACTTCAATCTTGGACTTGCTCTTTACTATGGTTATGATTGGGATGCTTTATTTACAATAGTTGACTACTTTGATGCTAATAGTAACGACCCTAATTTTTCATTTACGGGCAATCCTCCCGATGGAATTATGGCAGACCTTTGTTTAACGCTTGATCTTGAAGATGCGCTTAATTATGGATTTATTAATGATTATGATCCATTGCGACAATGCCTTGAGGGACTTATTGAACAAATTCCGAATTTAAATTACATAGATGAGTGGTGGGATGATGAGTGGTGGAAAAACGATGAGAATGTTGAATGGTGGAAGGCCAACGACCAAGCCTGGACTGAACAATTAAGATATATACTCATTGAGCATCGCAATATTGGGCATGAATGGGAGTTTAGCGAAAACCAAATAGAATTACTTCAGAATTATTATGATGCCAATGAGTTGTTAGTGGATTGCCTCAAAAGTAGTTGTATTATCAGCGATAAAGTGCGACAAGAGATACAAGATACCTTGTTATTACCCACAGTTAATAATTTAGAATAAAATTCAAATGAGCGAAAAAATCAACTCAGTTTTATTAATTATTAAACCCTTTCCCAAATTTGTAGTAGTGGCTGTCTCCCACTTCCCTCTTTTTTAAGACTTAGCGGAAAGCAGCCACTACTAAAGGCTATAAGCCGAAAACAGCAAATACTTACGAGCGATGAGCCGAAAACTAAGACATCGCTTGAGCGATATAATCAAAATAAGGAGCAGCCTCCTTAGCATCATCCTCATTCAGCAAAGCCAGAGAAGCTTCCTTTAGAGCTCGGATGGCTTCCACCATTCCGGGGACGGGAACCCCCAAAGAGTTGTACATCTCCCGCACCCCAATCAAACCGATCTTTTCAATCGGCTCCTTATCGCCTGCGAGAATACCATAAGTAATCAAACGCAAATACCAACCGTAGTCGCGCAGACACAAAGCCCGTTCCCGCGTACCATAGGCATTTCCACCAGGAGAAATGAAGTCGGGGCGTTTCTTCCACAGTTTTTTGCTGGCTTCTTCAACAATCTTTTTCTCACTTTCAGAAAGAGCGATCGCAATCCGCACCCGCTGGGAACCTGTTTTAAAAAAAGAATTGATGCTCTGGAGCTCGCCGGCACTGGGGTAGCGAAGCTCGTCGTCGGCTTGGAGAATAACTTGGCTAACTACGCTCATGGTTATGGAAATTTTTTAGGGTAACACTAAATTAGTTTAACGACTTAGTGGGCACAAACCAATAGAGGGGCATAGAGTATCGGTGACATGAAATCCGCGATAATAAAGATCCGCGCTTTCTCACCTATGACTAAAATAAAATCCCCCATCTCAAATCCTCAATCTGCGATCGCCCAACAGGGTCAACTGGTTGAAC
Source organism: Kamptonema sp. UHCC 0994 (assembly GCF_029167235.1). Lineage (GTDB taxonomy): Bacteria > Cyanobacteriota > Cyanobacteriia > Cyanobacteriales > Microcoleaceae > Kamptonema. Next base: position 12,929 of record NZ_JARFTR010000131.1, read on the forward strand.
TCGAAATTATCGACTTGGCCGACAGTGGCGACGGGGTAGCCCGCCTAGGTCAGCTAGTTGTTTTTGTCCCGGATACTGTTCCAGGCGATCGCGCCATAGTTCGCCTCATGCAAGTCAAAAGCGACTCCGCAACAGGCAAACTCCACGAACTCACTGAAATATCCGAACGCCGCATCCGACCTATGTGCATTGTCGCAGATAAGTGCGGCGGCTGTCAGTGGCAACACATTGATTGGCACTACCAACTTGAAGCCAAACAAAATATAATCATTCAAGCTCTACAGCGTATCGGTGGATTCACCGCACCCCCCGTAGATCCAGTTTTAACCGGCCCTGACCTTACACCTTTAGGCTATCGCAACAAAGCCACCTATCCCCTAGCAACCTCCTCAACAGGTCAAGTCCAAGCTGGTTATTACCAAAAAGGCAGTCATCGGTTAATTAATCTTAATCAGTGTCCCGTCCAAGACGAAGACCTTAATCCTTTATTGAAAGACATAAAAAAGGATATACAGCAGCGGGGTTGGAAGACCTACGATGAAAAGCACCAAACAGGAGAATTGCGCCACCTATCTGTACGAATTGGACGGCGTACAGGAGAAATATTACTGACTTTAATAGTTCGGAGTGGCGATTTGCCAGGGGTGGAGGCGCAAGCGTCGGAATGGCTGAAACGCTATCCTAAATTGGTAGGCGTGTGTTTGAATATCAACCCCCGCAATACTAATGTCATCTTTGGCCCAGAAACCCGCTGCATTGCTGGTAAACCCTACCTGCTAGAGATTTTTTCCGGTTTAGAGTTTCAAATTCGCGCCGATACTTTCTTTCAAGTCAATAGCGAGGCCGCTGAGACGCTGTTACAGGTAATTGCTGATGAATTGCACCTCGAAGGTAATGAAGTTTTAGTTGATGCTTACTGCGGGATTGGCACATTTACTTTACCTTTAGCAAAATTTGTGAGTAAGGCAATAGGTTTAGAATTGCAAGGGGCGGCCGTCAAGCAAGCTCAGTTAAATGCTGAATTAAATAACTTGACAAATGTGGCTTTTCATGTTGGAGCAGTAGAGAAATTGCTGCCGCAGTTGGATGTTACCCCAGATGTAGTATTACTTGACCCGCCGAGGAAGGGTTGCGATCGCACGGTTTTGGAAACTCTCGCAGCATCGAAACCCAGTCGCATTGCCTATATTAGCTGTAAGCCTTCAACTCTCGCCCGCGATCTGAAATTCCTCTGCCAAAATGGAGGCTATAAATTACAGCGAGTACAGCCAGCAGATTTCTTTCCCCAAACCCCCCACGTTGAATGTGCAGCCTTTTTGGTGCGCTGAGGGAGATGGGGAGCGAGGGAGAGGGGGAGATGGGGAGTGAGGGAGCGGGGGAGATGGGGAGCGGGGGAGGATGGGGTAATTAGCGATTAGCCATTAGCGATTAGCCATTAGCGATTAGCCATTAGCGATTAGCCATTAGCGATTAGCCATTAGCGATTAGCGATTACCCATTAGCCATTAGCGATTAGCGATTACCCATTAGCCAATTCCCAATTCCCAATTTTCCTAAGTAGAATTGTCTGTACTACTTAGGGGGGTTATCTCGAAAGGAAATTTAGAAGACAATTTGTGAAGATATAAGAGTAAGTCGAGGATAAATTAATGAGCTTTTCAATCCAATCCCTTTATACCTGGTATCGCAACACCCTTCGCAATCCCAAATATCGCTGGTGGATTGTTCTGGGAACTATGGCCTATTTGATCAGTCCGATTGATATCGCTCCAGACTTTCTGCCAATTATCGGGCAAATTGATGATATCGCTATTCTAACGCTACTGGTTTCTGAAGTTTCCCAGATGGCGATCGAATATGCGAAATCTCGCCAAGCTGCGAATGATACTCAAGTTTCCGATCCAGTCAATGATAGTCCTAGTTACAATCCTGGTACTGTTGACGTGGATGCAGTTTCTGTCAAATAACTGGCTACTAAGTTTTAAAGCTTTGACCTCCAACCCTTAAGCGTGTCTCCCAGAAACAGCGTACAAAGGTTGGAGGTTTTTAAGTGCTATGTAAGTGTTATCGGACTTTCGCAAAAGTATCTGTAACGCCGCCGTCTCGGCGGTA
>NZ_JARFTR010000057.1 GCF_029167235.1 Kamptonema sp. UHCC 0994
GGCGGCGTTACGTTTTAAAGAAGTTTCGATTTATCAATTTAACAGTAAAAAATGGCTATTGCAAGACAAAAAACAACTCAAAAAGATTTCAATATTGGCTTGATTATTTTGCCAGTTACTATTTTTTTAGTAGTCGTTTATTTCATGGGGCCGATCCTGTGGCAGGTATTGACTTCTTTCAAGGTTAATGCAGATATTTCTGCTGTTCCTAATGTCTATATTCCCAGACAAATTACCTTCGATCATTACCTTTCTCTGTTCCGCCGTCGCCCTTTCACCCTCTATATTTTAAATAGCGCTTTCGTTTCCATTAGCTCAACATTACTGTGTTTAGCATTTGGTGCTCCCGCAGCTTATGCTTTGGCGCGGTTGCGACTTTGGGGTGAGAAAATTATCCTTGCTAGCGTTATGATTGTGACGCTTTTTCCGGGTGTACTGCTATTTTTGGGGTTGTTGGAAATTGTCAAAGCTTTAAATTTAGGAAATAATTATTTAGCGTTAATTATTCCTTACACTGCTATAAATTTGCCGCTGACTATTTTGGTAATGCGGAGTTTCTTTCAACAGTTGCCTAAAGATTTAGAAGATGCAGCAAAAATTGACGGATATAACACTTTTCAAATGCTGTGGAAAATTATTTTGCCGATAACATTACCAGCGTTAATAACAACAGGAATTCTTACTTTTATCTGTGCCTGGAATGAGTTCATTTTTGCTCTTACTTTTATTACTCGCGAATCTATGAAAACGATTCCTGTCGCAACGGCTCAACTAAGTGGAGCGTCAATGTTTGAAATTCCTTATGGCCCAATTGCGGCCGCTACAGTTTTGGGAACTTTGCCTCTGGTACTTCTAGTTTTGGCATTCCAGCGGCGTATTGTCCAAGGTTTAACTGCTGGTGCAGTTAAAGGATAATTGTTAGTAGTTAGTGGTTAGTTGTTCGTTGTTACCAATTAGCAATTAGCCATTAGCCATTAGCAATTACCAATTACCAATTACCAATTACTAATTACCATCATGGCTAAACTACAACTGATCGACATCAATAAAACTTACAGCCCTAAAATTGTTCCTGTTAAAAACATTAGTTTAGATGTGCAAGAGGGAGAATTTATCACCTTATTAGGGCCGTCTGGATGTGGAAAATCCACAACTCTGCGGTTAATTGCAGGGTTGGAACAACCCACAATGGGTAAGATTATAATTGGCGATCGCAACGTCACTCATCTCAGACCAGGCGATCGCGACATTGCGATGGTATTTCAAAGTTACGCCCTCTACCCGCACATGACAGTCTATGAAAATATGGCTTCTAGTTTAAAACTGCATAAAACTCCCGCCGCTGAAATCAAAAGGCGTGTAGACGAAGTTTCAGCATCACTAGGACTAACAGAATTAATGGATCGCAAACCCAGTAAAATGTCGGGAGGACAGCGACAACGGGTAGCATTAGGTCGGGCGTTAGTGCGCCAACCAGAAGTATTTTTGTTAGATGAACCATTAAGCAATCTTGATGCTTTACTTAGAGAGCACGTCCGCGCAGAATTGAAGCAATTATTTAAAACGCAAAAAGCGCCTGTAGTTTACGTCACCCACGATCAAACTGAAGCGATGACGCTTTCCACAAAAGTTGCAGTTCTCAACAATGGCATTGTGCAGCAACTAGATCCACCGCACCGAATTTATACCCATCCATCAAATCAATTTGTAGCTGGTTTTGTTGGCAGTCCGCAGATGAATTTACTCAAGCTAAAATGTGAAGGTAATGATGCTATTTTGGGTAAGTTTAAAGTGCGTTTACCCCAAATGTTGACAACTCCTCCAGAGATTATTTTAGGTATTCGCCCGGAGCACGTTCGCATTGCTAAATCGGGAGATTTTCAGACAATTGAAGGTCAGGTTTATTTGGTGGAAAATTTGGGAATGCAGAATTTAATTAGCCTCCGAGTAAATGGTGCAGAAGATATAAAAGTGCGGGCGTTGACTCCGCCAGATCAAAAGTTAGATGGGGATACGGTGGCGCTGGCTTTTGCACCTGAGTTAATTCACTGGTTTGATGTAAATAGTGGCGATCGACTATGAACGTAATGAGATATCAGCCGTTAAAAACTGCATAATTTCAACCTTCTCATCACTGGATAACTGTCGTAGTTGAGCCAATAATTCAGGATTTGACATAAAACAACCTTGAATTTATTTTTCCATCTTACCACTACCCTAAAGATTCTACCAAATTCACCAATATCCTGTATATTGCATGGCTAACGAACCATCAATCATCTTCTAATATCAGCAATTGCTGATCGAGTTTTTTCAGCCGCTCATGCACAATTTCTTCCGAAAGAATTCGCTTGCGAATTGCTTCAGTAAGCGCTACTTTCTCCGCCAACAATAAACGCCGTCGAATCCCATCAATTTTCCCAGTCGCGCCACGTTTGGGATCGAATTCATCTGGGCGACGATTGTAGATTTCCCGCAGTAATTTTTCCGCTCCTGCTACTCGTACCTGATAACCTGAACGCATCTCTTCATAGACGGCTTTTGGTAACACTCCTGACTTCAACAAACTGTCTAATTCATCCTGTGCTGCTTTAGATGTAATTAACTGAGCTTGTAATTCTTCTATCTGCTGCTTCGCCTCTGAAAATTTAGATAAATTTAAGCGTTTTACAACCCAAGGTAAGCTCGATCCTTGACCAACTAATGACACCAAAACACACCCGTAAATTAAAGCGATTAGACCTTCACGACCTGGTAATGTGGTAGGTAAACTTAAGGCTAAAGCCATTGATAATGAGCCTTTGATATTACCTAAAAAAAGTAAATGTTGCCAGCGTAAAGGAATTGGACGATCTATCCAACGAATTCCTGCCAAAAGCGGGTACACTGAAAGAATTCGACCAGCTTGAAAAGCCAAAATAGCAATTAAAACCGCAGGTAAAGCGTTCAAGAGTGTAATTAGGTTTATCTCTACACCAATTAGTAGAAAAATAAAAGTATTAACACTAAAACTGGCATATTCCCAGAAACTTAATAAGGTAATACGGGCAGAAGCAGAAGCGGTTCGAGAAAGTCCAAGATTTCCAAAAATTAATCCAGCTACAACTACAGCCACAGCACCCGATACACCTATATATTGCCCTACCTGAAAAGTTCCTAATGCAACTGCAACTGTCAATAAAAGACTACTGAGGGGATCGTCTAAACGTTCAAATACAGGTATGCTTAAATAGCCCAGAATTAACCCGACAACGATTCCTCCCAAAGAGATAAATAGGAGGTCTTGGACTCCCTCGAAAAAGGTCAGGGAGCCAGTTGAATATACTTTCAAAATCAGGTTGAATAAAACTAAACCTGTGGCATCGTTGAATAAGGTTTCTCCTTCAACAATGGTAGAAAGCCGCGAGGGTACAGGTATATTTTTAAAGACGGCAATCATTGAAACTGTATCGGTGTTTGCTAGAACTACTCCTAGAAGTAAAGCGGGTATCCAAGTTAGTCCCAGGCTAAATTTTAAGATGATCCCAATAATAGCAGAGGCAAGTACGCTTCCAGGCCCAGCTAAGAGAGCAATTGGTTTAAATGTGCTGCGAAGACGACTGATATCTGTATTAATGCCAGCTTCAAAGATTAAAATTGGGAGGAAAAGATTCAAAACTAGGGACGGATCTAGTCCAGTATGACTGGGTAATAAATCTGTCACCGCGAAGCCGGCTAATACTAAACCGGTGACGTAGGGAATACGAAACCGCCGCGTTATTAGGGCAACGCCGGTGGCACCTAAGAGTAAAACGATCAGAATTATGACTAATTCCGCAACGGTTTCTTGACTGTGATTAACTGGGGGATTAAGGTTTGTTAGGATTAATTGACCTAAAGACCACTGCATTATTTGTATCACTTAAAACGATCTCCAAACGTTTAGTCAGTTTATAAATTAGGCTTTTTAAGCTTTTTTCCTTCTTCCATAAGTCCTGTTTGATTAATCTTTGTCAATGGATTCCAAAATTCCTAGAAATTTGAGCATCTGGCGAACTAACCCTGGTTTAGTAACAACTAGGATGGTTGATTCTTGTTCTAAGATAGTTTGACCATTAGGAATCATTAGAGGTTCGTGGGGATGAGGTTGATAGCCAATAATTAAAGATCCTGCGGGAAAACGTGGATCTTGGGCGATTTCGGCAACTGTCTTAGCTGCTGCGTAACAATTGCCGGGAATGGAGAGTTTCAAGACTTCGATTTGCCCTTGTTCAAAGTGCATCATTGATTCAATTTCGGGATATTCTATTGCGTTTGCCATTGATGCTACAGCTAGATCGATTGTACTGATAACGTGGTTTGCCCCGGCAATTCGATAGGGTTCTGCGAAATCAGAATCGATGATGCGGGTGACGATATGGGGAACTTTGTAGTGCTTGGCAAGGGTGACTAGGGCTAAGTTTAAGGCATCGCTGCTGAGGGTGGCAACTACTGAGCCGGCTCTGCGAATCCCTGCTTCAATTAGCACTGTGGTGCTGACGGCGCTGCCTTCAAAGGCCATGACTCCTACTTTCTCGCGGGCATATTGGCAGACGGAGGAGTTGATATCAACTATTGCGACTGTATGCCCCATTTCTAATAACTGTTGTGCTAAACGCAGTCCTAAAATTCCCGCACCGCCTACTAAAACGTACATATTTAGCCTCTTAGAGAATAATTCTTAATGGTAAATCAGATATGCTCTCTTGGGAATTAGGATACAATATTTGAAGGCTGTAGTTAAAATTTGCACGGGCAGCGATCGCGTTTGGGTATCTCCAGAATTTCTATGAAGATAATATCTTTGATATTTCTGCTTTTTACACTATTTATTGTTGGCTGTAGTTCGCTTGAATTGCCGCAGGGCGATCGGCTGAGGGGAAAAAATATTAACAATATTGAGCAAGTTAGTTTAAAAAAAGTTGTTTTAGATCGAAATTTTAAGGGGAAAATGGGGCAAACGATATATGTACCTATTTATTCTCATATTTATTATGAAAATTCAGATAAAAGTTTGGATCTGGCGGCAACTTTGAGTATTCGTAATACAGATTTAACTAATCCTATGATCGTTACTTCAGTGCGGTATTATGATAGCACTGGTAATTTGTTAAAAGAATATTTAGACCAGCCAGTGGAATTAAATCGCCTAGCTTCAATAGATTTTGTTGTTAACAGAACAGATAGGAATGGAGGGGTGGGAGCTAATTTTATTGTTGAGTGGTTGAGCGTAACAACTGTTTCTGAGCCGATAGTTGAGGCGGTGATGATTAGTGCTGTAGGAAATCAAAGTATTTCTTTTATTAGTCGCGGGAAATTGATTAAGAATTATCCTTAAATTGCTAATTGCTAATTGCTAATTGCTAATTGGTAATGGGTAATTGGTAATGGGTAATTGCTAATAGCTAATGGCTAATGGCTAATGGCTAATTAAGAGCAGTACCTACCTAATTGAAAACTGGTATGGGAATCAGGAGGATTTAGTTATTGCTATAAAATTTGCAAAGGCGATCGCAACTGGAAGCCGAAAGTCAAGATTTTTGAAACTGGGACTCCAAATATAGCATAAAACAAAGATTTTGGTAAGAGGGGTTGTGCCATTTGTGATTGCGATCGCATTGAGTGGTAGCGACAGTCACTTGGGTAAAATGTCAAAATCACCGCTATGCAAGCTTTTCAACAGTTGACAAATATTATAGTTCGTGTACTTAGCGTGGTTAGGCTACAAAACTGTCAACTGTGGGCTAACCAACCGGATAAAAGTAGTTTTGAGTAGTAGAAAGTAAACATTCATCTTTTGGAGGCGCTGATGTACTACTTACTCATCAATAACCAGAATCAAGAACTCAAAGAGCTATTTCCCGAAGGGATTCCTAGCTTTGGCGCGACTCCTGACGACTTCATTGAGATTTATGACGAGCTGAGCTATGAGCTAATTGATGTACAACCGGCATTTCGAGTGAATGTGAAAGGGTTGACAACTCAGCAGGAGTTAAGATTATTTAATCTGTATGCTGCAAATGCGGATGACCCCCAGATGATCGTTGATTCCTTCCAGTTGTTAGAGCATGGCTGGGTGACGATTCCTGTGGAAGAAGTGGAATCCGTGCTATGGCGGGAAGGAGAGAGAGTTTTTGCTTTTGGCGGCGACTTGAGTGCTGCGATCGCCAATTAAGGCGAACTGAGTGTATATTTTCTTACCTCCTGAGAGCGATGAAACCTGAAGAATTGCTTAAAAAAGTCTTTGACAAAACCCTGGCTTGGGTTTCAGAGAGTTCGATCCCATCTAGAGCAGCGATCGCTAATTTAGCGTCTGTATCGCAGACCTCATCTGTAGTTGTGACTGCGATCGCACAAATCAGCAACAGCTCATCACTTAGTTTAAATCGATGCCGTCACCTACTAGCCTCCAAATAATCACGTTCCTCCGAGTGCGGCTATCACTTCTGCTTCTCGAAAAAGGGGAGATGATAAGACTATCGAGTTAAACGCCTTTGTCTTATGTCTACTGTCCCCATCCTTCCTAGCACCCTAACTGTCACAGCTCTTTTCAACTCCATCAATATTTTCGGTCTTATTTTTGTCAAGCGTAAAAAATTGCCCGCTCAAAAGACTCAATCCCAAACAGCTTTAACTTCTAATAAAAGTGCCAGAAGCTTTTATCTTCAGGGTGTGAAAAAACTTGCAGAACAAGACTTTTGCTCGGCAATAGAAAATTTTAACTTGGCTCTCAATATTAATCCCGATTCTGCTTCAGCCTACAACGATCGAGGCGTAGCTCGCTACAATTTGGGTGATAAACACTCCGCTTTACAAGATTTAAATACAGCGATTCAGCTCAATCCCAAAAATGCTAAATTTTACAGCAATCGGGGATTTATTCGCAGCCGCATGGGAGACGAAGCTGGAGCTATAATTGATTATAATTTAGCGACAACAATCAATCCTAAATGTGCTAAATCCCATTTCAATCGGGGAATTATTCACTACAATTCTGGGAACTCAAAGGAAGCACTAGCCGACTTTAACTCTGCGATCAAGCTAAATCCAAATCAAGCTCAAGCTTACTACAACAGAGCTGTTACTCTTTCTAATTTAGGAGATAGTAACGGTGCTATCCAAGACTTAATGAAATCAGCTCAATGTCGAGGTAATAGTTAACTATTGCTCTCCCGTAAAAGACAAAAGAATGTGGAAAATTATACTTCTATTGGCAAATATTAATTCCCCTCAACTTCATATTGATTTTACCCATTCCCAGCCCCCGATACAAAATCTTAAAGACTGTGCTACCGTATACCGTAAATAAGTCTCACGTTCAGATTTTAATTCTCTGATGGCAAAGCTAGAGTTCGCAAGGCTATTTCCAGACTCCAAGTTCTGTTAAAGCAATTGTTAATGCTTAAATTTCAATTGTTTGACACAGAAACCCGATGCTAAGCAATAATGAGATCGGGAATTACGCACGAGATACTAAAAACCTAGGTTTGAGATTGCTGCGCGACCCTCGCAATGACAGAATTACTGTGTCCCTACGTAAGTCCTAGTGATATAGAAGCAGGTAGGTATTGGTAAACAAATGTTCTTGAAAGGTCTAACCAGTCGGATTTCTTCTAAATCGCTCAAGGTGCCGCTGCGTCTTGTGTTATTAGTCCCCCTAGTGCTGCAAATCTCCGCAGCAGTGGGGTTGACGGGATGGCTGTCTTTTCGCAACGGACAGAAGGCAGTTAATGATTTAGCTGCCAATTTGAGTTTAGAAGTTACTGGTCGCACTCAAGAGCATTTCCAAAGCTTTGCAGACGCATCTCACTTATTTCTGGAATTGAACACGGCGGCGATTCGAGCCGGAAATTTAGATATAGAAAATTTTCCCAACTTAGAACGCTATTTTTGGCATCAAACCCAAGTGAGCGATCGCGTGACCACGATCTATTATGGTAGTGTTTCCGGCGATTTTCTACTGGTTAAGAGAGAAAATCCTCCTCTTGTTTATATTAAAGACAAGTCTACAGATTTTGCCAGGAAAATTTACCGCCTCGATAGTCAGGGAAATCGGGTTGAATTGGTGAAAACAGACAGTTACGACCCTCGGACTCGGCCTTGGTACAAAGCTGCCGTGCGATCGCGCCAATCTACGTGGTCTCCTATCTATCAATTTACCGCGATGCCTGTTCTGGGGATCACGCCAGCTACTCCAATTTACAATGAAAATGGTCAATTGCAAGGTGTGCTGGCAATCGACTTAACTTTGGAACAAATCAGCGACTTTCTCAGAAGCTTAAAAATTGGTAAATCTGGACAGGCTTTTATTATTGAGCGTAGTGGCGATATTGTTGCTAGTTCGACAGCGGAGTTGCCTTTTGTTAAGACTGCTGGGGGACAAAAACGTTTAAAGGCAACTAGCAGTAATAACCTTTTGATTCGTTCGGCGGCGGAGTCTTTGTCTCGACAATTTGGCAATTTAGACCAGATTCAGGAACCAATTCACATAACATTTAATGTTAACTCTCGCAATCAATTTTTGACTGTGGCTCCCCTGGCTGATGGTAAAGGAATTGATTGGCTGATCGTTGTGGCAATTCCCGAAGCGGATTTTATGGATGGCATCAATGCTAATAACCGTACTACTTTTTTACTGTGTCTAGCAGCTTTGGTGGTGGCGATCGTGCTTTCAATTTACACCTCCCGCTGGATTACTAACCCGATTCGGCGCTTGAGTGCAGCCACAAAAGCAATGGCACAGGGAGAATTAGACCAAGAAGTTGAGGTACAAAGTGCTGAAGAATTGGGAACATTGGCTGAGTCTTTTAACCTCATGGCTAAACAGTTACGCTCATCATTTGCCGCAATGGAAGCGACTAATTTTGATCTAGAACAGCGAGTTGTAGAGCGTACAGCTAAACTCCAATCTGCGGAAGCAGAATTGCGGGCGCTATTTGCAGGAATGAACGAATTAATTCTAGTTTTGGACAGAGAAGGTCGCTATTTAAAAATCGCGCCGACAAATCAAGCGCTGACGTACAAACCGATGGAAGATTTAGTTGGTAAAACGATTGGTGAAGTTTTTCCACAAGAACTGGCTAATATTTTTGTTAGCTATATTCAAAATAGTTTAAATTCTCAGCAGACTGTCAATGTTGAGTACAACTTGATGATAGGCGATCGCGAAGTCTGGTTTGCGGCTAGTATTTCACCGCTTTCAGAGGAGTCAGTGATTTGGGTAGCTCGCGATATTAGCGATCGCAAACTCGCAGAATCAGCACAAGAATATACAGAAAAACAGTTGCTCCGGCAAAACTCGGCCTTGTTAGAACTAGCACGAAATAAGGCGCTGTATCGGGGAGATTTGAATACTGCTCTTCAAGAAATTACTCAAACAGTTGCCAACACTCTCGAACTCGAACTGGTAAGCGTGTGGCTGTACATTGAAAGCCGATCGCACATTGAATGTTTTGACTCATTTGAGCGCAGCAGTGGCTTACATCAGTCCGGTACTCAACTAGCAGCAGCGGATAATCCTGCATATTTTCAAGCTTTGGAAGAAGACCGCACTATTGCAGCGAATGATTCCCGTAGCGATCGCAGAACTAAGAATTTTTCTGAGTCTTACTTTGTGGTTGCGGGCACCGTTTCTACCCTCGATGCGCCGATTCGAGTCGGTGGTTTGGTGGTGGGAGTTATTTGTTTAGAACAGGTGGAAAAAACCCGATACTGGACGCAGGAAGAGCAAAATTTTGCTGCTTCTGTTGCCGATTTGGTGTCTTTGGCGATCGAAGCTAGCGATCGCCTGCGTGCCGAAACAGCTCTTCGCAGCGCTGAAGAAAAATATCGCAGTATTTTTGAGAATACAGCCGAAGGGCTGTTTCAGACAAGTATAGAAGGGCGCTTTCTGAGCGCAAATCCTGCTTTGGCAAGGATTTACGGTTATTCCTCGCCAGAAGAACTGCGGGTGAGGGTGACTGACATCAAAACCCAAGTTTATGTCGATCCCAACCGCCGGGATGAACTGATCCGCTTAACAGCTCAAAGCGTTACAATCTCAGGGTTTGAGTCTCAAGTTTACCGCGCTGACGGCAGTTTAATCTGGATTTCGGAGAATATGCGATCGGTGGTAGATCGAGATGGGAATGTGCTTTATTACGAAGGTAGTATTGAGGATATTAGCGATCGCAAACAGTTTGAGTCAGTTTTGCAGTTAGCAAAAGAAGCAGCAGAAGCGGCTTCGATGGCAAAGAGTTCTTTTCTTGCCAATATGAGCCACGAACTACGAACGCCGCTAAATGCAATCATCGGTTACAGCGAAATACTTCAAGAGGAAACGACAGATTTAGGCTACCAAGAACTTACCCCCGATCTTAATAAGATTCATATTTCTGGTAAACATCTACTCTCGCTAATCAATGACATTCTTGATATTTCTAAAATTGAAGCCGGTCGCATGGATCTTTACTTAGAAACTTTCAATGTCGAAGATTTAATTGATGATGTTGCCGCTACTGCCAGACCGCTAGTTGAAAAAAACAGAAATATTTTAGAGGTAAAAAAAGCGATTGATATCGACACAATGCACGCTGATATTACTAAGGTACGCCAAATTTTATTAAACCTATTAAGCAACGCTGCCAAGTTTACTCACAACGGCAAGATTACTCTGGCAGTGAGTAGAGAAATGGCGAATATTAAATGCGAAGAAAGTACAAAAAAAGCAGAATTAATAACAGATAATGAATCTAATATTGTTAATAATTCCTATTCATCCACAATCCCTAATGTTGAATGTTTAATTTTTAATTGCACTGACACTGGTATCGGTATGACTTCTGAGCAATTGCAGCAGATTTTCCAGCCTTTTACTCAAGGAGATGTTTCTACTACTCGTAAGTACGGCGGCACTGGTTTGGGACTGGCAATTAGCCACTGCTTTTGTCAGATGATGGGAGGTGAAATTACGGTAATAAGTCAGATTGGTATCGGCTCTACTTTTAGTATCAAGTTGCCTGCTAATGTTAATTGCTAATTGCTAATTGCTAATTGCTAATTGCTAATTGCTAATTGCTAACAGTTAAGTCTGCGATCGCTTAATTGCCGCACAGACTCCCAGGCATACTGCCAAAGTTAGGGGATCGGGATCTTCTTTTCGCAATTGCTCAATCTCAGCACTATGGGCACCCCCAGACTCCATAAAATCCAGTAACCATTTGGCAGCCGCCGGACTATCAATCCATTTTGCCCCAAGACACACAGGACAAATTTCCTGATTTACAGAACCGGTACCACCGCACTCTGGACATTGCCAGTTCGCTGTTTCAGGAGCAGGGGCAAGAGGTATATTGCTCATATAGGAGAATGTGCGATCGCTGAACAATCTATGTTTTTGCTGACAAAAACAATTGTAATTTTATACTATACAGGAATTACGCATACTAACGCAATTCTGTCATTGCGACCGCAGGGAAGCCGAAGTTGCGAGGGTACGAAGCAAACCCAAACCCTCAATTTTTGGTATTTCGTCCGTAATTCCTGCTATAGTAAAAACTTTGAAGATGGGTAGAGCTTACGCTCCACCCATCCTACTAACGAGTTATTTGTTAACAGTTAACAGTTAACAGTTAACAGTTAACAGTTAACAATTACATTATCGCGATCCAGCTAAAGCCTCACGCAATTTTTGGCGGGGATTTGGTTGAGTTTGCAACTGTGGAGTCGCCATTTTCAAAACCAACTCCATCAACCAAGGGGCAATGCGGTGACACCATACGGCTAAATGGCTTTGCCATCCGACTAAGATTTCTGGGGAATCTTTCTGTAGTCCGACAATCAGTGCTTGGGCAACTGTTTTGGCAGTCATCGGCACTACCCACCGAAATTGATGAAAGTCTCGCACCATGTCGGTATCTGTCAGAGAAGGCAGTAAAGCTGTCACTTTAATGTTGTAAGGTGCTAACTCGCTGCGTAAAGCTTGAGTAAATCCCAAAATTGCAAATTTCGTAGCAGAATAAGTTGCCATTGTAGGAGCGGCAAATTTACCCATCAAGCTAGAAACATTAACAATTGTTCCCTCTTTTTGTGCTGCCATTCGCCGAGCTATGAGGCTCGTTATGGTGTAAGTACCCATTAAATTCAAGGCTAATTCTTCCTGAATTAATGGCATGGGGGAGCGTAAAAAAGATGCTTGGTGTGCGACTCCTGCACAGTTGACTAAGAGGTGAATGGGGCCGCGATCGCGCCAAGCTTGCGCTATGGAAATATTCACGGCGGCTGAATCTGTTAAATCTATCGCCAAAGGCACTACTTCCACGCCCAAAACTTCGATTTCGGCAGCTACTTTGGCTAATTGCTGGCGGTTTCTCGCTACTAACAACAGCCGTTTGAATCCTTGTTTGGCTAATTCGATGGCGATCGCACGGCCAATTCCGCGCGAAGCACCTGTAATCAGGGCTGTTTTTCCTTGAAATTTCATCATTTAATTCTCCTTTTTTGTCTCACCGCGTAGTTAGCCAATGCCAGATTTCTTGATGGTGTTGATAGAGAATTCTCGGCATCTGGTGAGATGAACTTGTCAGATTGTGTCGAGTAGGATTAGTAGAAGGAAATAATTAAGCGTACAAGACTGATAACTGAAAAGCAGGTGACAGCAGTATTTTCCTTCTGCTCTCAGAATAACGGTCTTCTACCTTCTACTTATTAATCCTGATAGCGTTGTGAATTTGATTTAATCATGGTTGCAGATTCGCACTAATCTCTGAAACCAACCTCATGCAAGTAGACTCTCCTGAGATTTCAAATCCTAGATTACCGATTCAGTAAGTAAGTGTTAGTTAGTCTCCATTTCGTGTATCCCACTACTGAATTGATGTTCTAAGAAAGAATCAATCAATCCGTGTGAAGTGTTGGGCAATGTAGGGCATGAATGGTACACCTCCTAGATTCAGAGTTACCGCAATTTGGGCTATATGCACACCTTAACAAGGGGATCAAGAAGTTGCAACAATTTTTAATAAATTTCGCGTTACATTTCTTTACAATCTTTTCAGACTTACACAAAATCCCAGTACGGCCGCCATCTTGGCGGTTCTTTTATAGCAGTTACCAAGGCGATTAGGACGTTCTGAGTTCCACCAAACTCGCTGATTCTATTCCCTTCTTCCCCTTCTTCCCCTAGCCCCTAGCCCCTAGCCCCTAGCCCCTAACCGCCTTGGCGGTTCTTTTACCACCAAAATGTCCGCTGTAGTGCGATTTTGCGTAAATCCTAAGATTGCGCGGATTTCCAAGTCCCGTGAAAGCCCATAGGCACAACGCTGGGCAATGCCAATCTACAAACTGGTTCGCCTGCAATGCCTTCACTGTCAAAGATCCAGACTTCGCTGCTGTCTGAATTGCCATCGTAGACGAGAGTTAAAATCCAACCGCGATCTGGATTGAGAATATCTGGGGCGTAGATGGGCTCGCTAGGATAACGATTTTCGCCGAAGTCAGCGCAAGTGAGAGTGCCAGTTTGAGAGTCAAAACGAGCGATCGCGCCGAACATTTCTTGACTAATATCCACGCCTTCCCGTTGTACCGCTAGATAAGTGTAGCGGGACATTTGACCAACTTCCGACGGGGACACAATCGGAAACTCGCAATGTCGGTTCAAAACTTCCTCCGCCTGCTGCACTTTGGCAGTTTGTGGTTCCAGGCGTACTTGCCAAAGAGTAGCTTTAGCAAAAGTTTTAGTTTGTCCGCTGGCGACTTCCTTAAGATATTGGTTGGTTACAAAGTCGGGATAACGGGCAAAATCGATGATTATTGATCCCGTTGAGTCTACCCAACCGTTAGCGAAATGCCATTGAAAGCAAGGATCGGTTTCACCGCGACTTACCAGAGACAGAGTTTCGCGATCGAACACTAAAATTTGTGTACCTAACTGGGGTTTCCACTCAAAGGATTCGCTGTAACTGCTTAATCCAGCCAACAGTGGCCAGGGATTGAGGCGCAGGGGTGAGACGAAAAACACTAAATAAGGCCCAGCCATGACAAAATCGTGGATCGCCGGAATGCCATCTAGGAGAAAAGTTGTTTTTTGGAGGATTTTGCCCGTAGGGTCGCTTTTATAAAGATTTAGCTTACCCTTGACACCAGCGGTGATACCAAAGTTAAAAATATAGCCAGTATGGGGATCTCGTTTGCAATGGGCAGAATAGGGCAGCCCATCATCAAGGCCGCCAAGATTTTCCAGTCCCCTAGTTTCCAAGGTTTCGAGGTCAAGGGCGTGAGGTTTGTCGCCTTCCCACAAAGCTAAGAGTTTATCTGGAAGGGCGAGTACAGAGGTGTTAGCGGCATTTTTGACTGGTTTGCCCCATCGTTGCCACAGCGGGCCGGGTGCAGTCATCCCGTAGTTGCTGTAAAGAAATTTGCCGGCTGCTGTTTCGGCTTGATATCCGGTAGTTTGGACGTAACGGTAGACTGCGGTTGGGGGGTAATCGCGAAAATGTACAGCCAGAATTGCCCCGTCACCATCAAACCAATGTCCTACGCGATCGCCCCCCCGTTCCAATCTGCCAGGGCCATTACGATACAAAGTACCGCGCAATCCTTCTGGGATTTTACCGCTGAGGACTTGTAATTGAGTCGAGGGAAACTCTGTTGCGGGATTGATAATAGCTTTTGCCCAGGCTTTTTTTGTTAACACTTGATTGTTTGTTTTTAATGTAGACATTGTTTGGTAATTGGTAATGGATAATCGGTAATTGGTGATTGAGGACTTACGCACGTCCAGGTCAGAAACCGGGTTTCTTTGTAGATATAGCAACCGCCAGGACGGTTAGGAAAACTTTATTTGTTGAACGTAACGCCGCCTTCTAGGCGGTGCCCTAACCGCCTAGAAGGCGGCGTTACGGATATCTGTCCTAACTGACGAAAGCGGT
>NZ_JARFTR010000178.1 GCF_029167235.1 Kamptonema sp. UHCC 0994
TATTTCACTCTTCAGTATGTGAAACCGTCAACTTTATGATGTTAGGAGAAGGATTTAATAAGTCGCAATGGAACACACACCTACAAAAAACTTACGGTATTAATAAACGTCATGCCAATGGTGTAATCTCATCGGCTAAGGGTGCTGTTGATAGCGCCGCATTGTGTCGTATTTCACACATAAAAACCTTAGAAGGTAAAGCTAAATCTTGCGAAGCTTGGTTAAAAAAAGCTGAGAGAAAACTTAAATTAGCTCGTAAGTTTTACGCTAAAAAGAACTGGCAAAACAGTAAAACTGGCTGTGGATTTCCCTTATCTAGTGACCTAAAGGATCGTCAAACTAACTGGCAAAACTTACGCTTTCAGATACACAACAAAAAACGTAAGCTGACCAGGTATCGGCAAATATTGTCCGTCTTAAAGTCAATCCCTGTAAGGGTTCACGTCCCCAAGAATCAAGCCTTGATTGTTGGCTCTAAGGATGAGTCTTATGGCAATCAGGTGTGTCAGTGGAATGGTGACAATTTAAGATTTAGAGTGCCAGTTTGTTTAGAATCTAAGTTTGGTAAAAATGTAGATTCTCAGATTGGAAACTTCCCTCGCAATATTAACAGATTACCTGCTACGGGAGCTAAAACTTGGCACTTCTACTACAAGGATGATAAATGGTGTGTTGCGGTGAGTTTTACAGCGTCAGAGGTTGAGCAGGTATCGCGTTCTGTAGATTATGGATGTATTGGTATTGACATGAATCCCGGCTCAATTGGTTGGGTTCATATTGATGCGGTTGGCAACTTGAAATCGCACGGTCAGATCCCATTGCAAACTGGTTTGCCAAACGGTAAACAAGAGGCTCAAATTGTGAAAGCTTGCCTAGAATTATAGCGATAGGAAAGAATGCTTAAGAAACTTACACCGCTGAGTCTTACTAGGTTTACCTAGATTTTTAAAAGCGGTATTATAGGGGCAGAAGGCAGAAGGCAGGAGGCAGGAGGCAGAAGGCAGAAGGCAGGAGGAACAAGGAACAAGTGGTTTTGAGTAGGTTGGTTACAGTTAATCGTTAACCCTTAACAAAGAGTTGGCTTACGCTTAGCTCGCGCCTCAACCTATATTATAACAATTAGCAATTAGCAATTAGCAATTACCTGTAACAAAAACCAATATTAAATATCATTTATGACCAAAAATCAGCTCGAAAAAACCATCATCTAAGTCATAACCAAACATCTGCGACATCGACATCAACTTTGATTTGCCCGGGATTCCCTGCTGATTCAACCAATCCATTAAAACAAAAATTTTGTGCATTAAAAATATCTCTAAAGCTTCCGGGTTATATTGAATCCCCTCCGCTTTATGGAATTGATGCGGCACTAGCATTGCTGCATATCGAGCTAATTCTCCCCCTTTCCAATCTAATAAAAATGGCAACCAAGGATAAGAAGCATCTACTCGAATAAACCACAGCCTTACCTCTGGAATCTCAGAAAGTTCTCGCGGATCGAGAGGATCGCGAGGATAGTCAATTTCAAATTTCAACTGTTGTTCGCTAGATGCGATATCTCCCTCTTCCAGCAACTTTTTGATCGCCGTCTGAACTGATGATATATCCAAGTTATTTATACATTCAGAATTTAGGGAAATCACAATACTCATAAAATCTCAACCCAATTGTTCTTAATTAAATTGCCATTACCTATCCTATCATACCATCAATTAATAATTTGACCAAAAAATCTCCTTCGCTAATCCGCACTAATCGCCGCTGGCAATTTAATAGTAAAAATAGACCCTTTTCCCAATTGACTTTCAACCTGAATATCTCCCCCCATCATCTGACAGAATTTCTTAGTTATAGCAAGTCCCAAACCACTACCGTCATATCGCCGCGTCGCAGACTCATCCGCCTGAGTAAAAGCTTGAAAAACTTTCCCAATTTGCTCATAACTCATCCCAATTCCAGTATCGCTGACCTTGAAAATAATCCACTCTTCCACAGGCATAATTTCCGATTCTTCTTGCTGACTACTGCGGTGGCGATATATCTCTAAATTAATATAGCCACCTTCAGTAAATTTGCTGGCATTACTTAGTAAACTAAACAAACATTGGTGAGTTTTGATAACATCACCATACATCGTGCCAATATCTTCTGGGTAGTTAACAATCAAGACATTAGCCTTTTTTTCAGATAAAGGTTCAATAGTATTGACTACATCCTTAACCATAGTTTCAATATTAAATAATTCCAAATCTAGCTGTATATTACCAGATTCTATCTTCGACACATTCAAAATATTATCAATAAGTAATAATAAATGCTTCCCTGCACTATTTATTTTTTGTAAATCGGGGATAAAATTTTCAAAATCTAAGTCTAAAGATTCTTCAGCTAACATATCACTATAACCGATAATCGCATTCAATGGAGTGCGAAGTTCGTGGCTCATATTGGCTAAGAACAAACTTTTAGCTTTGCTTGCTTCCTCAGCCTCAGTCCGAGCTTTTTGCGCTTCTTCATTTTTAGATTGTAAGTTAGTGAATGACTTTTGTAACTCCGAAGCCATCTGATTAAAAGCCTTCGCTAAAGTTCCCAATTCATCTTTACGATTAATATTTACTCTCTCGTTCCATTCCCCATTACACAAAGTTTCTGCTGCAACTGTCAAATGAGTAATTGGGTGAATAATGCGGCTAGTTAGTATCCATGTCAAACCACCTACACCCAAAACAGCAATGACGGCAACCGCGATTGCTAATTTTAAAAATAACTGTTCATTTTCTAAAGCCTCAGCTTCTTGCTGCAAAATAATTACCCCCCAGCCCATGTCTAATTTTTTTCCATAGGATAGCCATTTTACGCCTTTATCATCAGTAAAATAAAACAGGCCTGTTTGACCATGTAATAAAGTTTTGACTGCTGGATAGTTACTAAAGTTAATTAGATGATCTCCAGATACAAAATTGGGGTCGGGATGGGCTAGGACTGCACCATTTTCATCTACCAGGAAAGCAAAGCCTGTTTTCCCCAATCGGACTGCCCCAACTGCGTGAGCTAGATCGCTAAGAAATGTGCCGATAATAGCTACTCCTTTCGTTTTAGCCATTGCATTTGTAGGAATAGAAACTCTTTTTTTAGTTAATGATAATCCTTCTGCTTCATTAACTGAATCTTGCGGTAAGTGAGTTGCTAAATCTAGAATTTGTTTAGTTGTGAAATTGACAATACCGTTATTTGGTAAACCAGGATAAGCTTTCTGAAACTCTTTAACTGCTTCGACGGTTTTGCCTTCGTAATTACCAGTAATTTCACCTTTGTAGTAATCAAGTATTTTAAGTTGCTGCTGTAATTCACTTACTGATGAATTTCTGTCACCGGGATAGATATTAACAAATTCTACAATCGGTGTAGAAAAGATAACGGCAGGTTTTCCTGTGAGGCGAGAAATTAGAGCTTCGCGGGTGATTTTATTGCCAGCAATTGCACTTTTAAACCATTGGCGATCGCCTCGGTAAATACGATCTACAGGCTGACCACTGCCGCGAGAAATAACATAACCTTCTAAATTGTAAGTTTCCGCAACATAGATGTGGTTATAGGTGCGGTTAATAGCAGTCACTAGCGGCAATTGCTGAGTGAAATCCATGCTAATTATGCTGGGGTTTTGACTGAGACTTTGCAAAATCCGAACATTCATTTGTTCCCACCGTGATACACTTTCCGTCAAGACTTCCGCTTTTAATTCAAGGTTTTGTTTGGCTTGAATGCGGATAATATTGATGGCGCGATCGGTAGCAAACCAGATAGCAATTAACATTGGAGGTACTGCTCCCACGAGTACGCCAACTGTCATTCGGAATCGCAAACTTACGAAGAATGATCCTTTCATCACAGTATTATTTTTTAATAAACAAGATTGTTTGATACATCGTGCTTGCTCCGATCGGTGTAACTTTTAATATTGACATAACTATTTTTGTGCTAGTATATACATATAATTGTATTTCATGCTACCTAAAATCGTATTAAGGATAAAAACGATCGATTGGCCCTCTTTCCTGTAGTTGTGGAAAATTGACCTTGCTAAGTATTCGCGACTCTTGTATACTTTTCGCTTGTAAAAGCAAAAAGTAGAGACCCAAGGGGCTGTTACCTTTCCACTATGTCATAGGTTCAGGGATGATGCCGATAATAATTTTACTGATGAGTATTGTTATAGTTAGTACGATTGGATAATATCGCTAGCCTGTGGCGGGTGCTAAAGCTCGTCAAATATTAAGATATTACAAAGCTTTTCCTAACTACTAAAAAATGATCTGGTGGAATTTGTTATAATCGCGAATACCGCTCATTTTCCGATGCTGGAAGATGCGCCAACTGAGGAACAGCGAATCCGAGAGTTTTTGCTATCTATCTATAGCTTAGCTAAATCAGGAGACTTGCCCGCATGAAGGAGCTAGATCAGTATTATAAGGTTCTAGGGTTATTGCCAGGGGCTTCTCAAGAAGAAGTTAACCAGGCTTATAAGGATTTGGCGTTTATTTGGCATCCGGATCGTATCCCTAACGATAATCCCAGACTGCAACAAAAAGCTCAAGAAAAACTTAAGGAAATTAATCAAGCACGGGAAAAATTACGGGCACTTAAAGTCACCGCTGGATCGGCGCGATCCTCCAAGTCAAAAGAGCAGGCTCGTCATTCTCAATCTCAAGCGCAATGGAGATCGCAATCCCAAGCGCAATCTCACTACCAATCTTCTGCTCAAGCAAAATCTCAAGCGCAATCTCACTACCAATCTCCTGCTCAATCGAAATCCCAAGCACAATCCGATCATCAATCTTCTGCTCAAGCAAAATCCCAAGCGCAATCTCACTACCAATCTCCTGCTCAATCGCAAGCTCAATCTCACTATCAATCTCCTGCTCAATCTCCTGCTCAATCTTACTATCAATCTCCTACTCAACCTCAAGCTCAATCTTACTATCAATCCCCTCCTCAACCTCAAGCTCAATCTTACTATCAATCCCCTCCTCAATCGCCATCCTATCCTAATTCTCCCCAGCCTAATCAAAGCCAAACTCCCGATTTAAGCGGAGCAGACTTTAGAGGAGCTTCATTGAAAGAGAAGGATTTATCAGGTAGAAACTTAAGTAATGCTAACTTAAGTGATGCCGACTTGAGCGATGCTTTCCTGCATAATGTAAATCTAAAAGGGGCGAATTTGTACAAAGCAAATTTGTTTAGAGCCAACCTTTTGTCAGCCTGCTTAACCAATGCAGATTTGAGAGAAACTAATTTAATTGGAGCTGATTTAAGTGGTGCAGATTTGAGTGGTGCTAACTTAACAGGAGCTAAAATTGGTTATGGCGATCGCATTTTTGTAAAATTGACTGGAACTAAATTAACAGGAACAATTTTACCAGATGGAACAATTCATAAATAGAAAATGTTAACTGTTAGTTAGTTGTTAGTTGTATTTTTATATTAACTACTAACCACTAACCACTAACCACTAACAATTAACAATTAACCCCCAATCAGAATATCATTACGATTAGCAGCACCCAAAGCAGGCCGAGCGCCGTTAATATGCGGCGTAATTGCGAAGGGTAAATTCGGTGCAATTCCCCACTTTCTTACTAACTGTTGCAAGAACAAATCTTGCTCACTCCTTAATCCGTCCCAATCACTACCGCGATTAACAATTGCAAACCAAACCAAACCCCGATCCCGCGTTGGTATAACTCCAGCCAAAGCAATTACACGATCTAAAGTCCCCGTTTTGGCAACAGTTCCTAAAGGAATATGGCGACGTTCCAGCGTTCCTTTGTCGCGACCAGAAACAGGAAATAAATCAGCAATTGTCAGATTAGTGCCATACAAATAACGTTGAATTGCTTGTAACATCGCACAGATAGCCCTGGGAGAAATCCGATTTTCTTCCCCCAACCCAGAACCATTAATCAATTGAACTTCAGACTGCGGAACCCCAGCCGCCCAAGCGGCTTGCTGCTGTACAACCTTCGCCCCGCCCACAGCATCAGCCAGCATTTCCGCCATCTCATTATCGCTGTAGATATTCATTTGCTTCAGAATTTCTGCTAGAGGAAGCGATCGCCTCTTTAACAGCAAGCGGCCACTAGCCACAGATTTCTTAGCTACAACATTACCCGCGATCGCCACACGAGGTCGAGCAGTCCCCGGAGGCATTTTAAAATATAAAGCCTGAACTCCCGGCGACCAAATTGTAGAATCAAGCCCCTCCCGCAATAACTCCCCCACCACCATTGGATTTAACTCATAATTCATCCAAAACTTGCCAACAATCACCAAATTGCCAGCAACGCGAGAAATCCCCATTTTATTAAGAGCATTACCAACAGCGATCGCCTCCTCCCAGACAAACAGCGGATCGCCCCCACCCTCAACCACCAAATCCCCCTGCAAAACCCCATTTTTAATCGGCCCAGTCGCACTCACCCGCGTTTCAAACTGAAAATTCGGGCCCCAAGTTTGCAGCGAAGCCAAAGAAGTAGCAATCTTAGTCAGCGAAGCCCCAGGTACCGGCACAGTCCCCTCATTACTCACCAAAGGCATGATACCCGACTGCATCCACACCCCTTGAGTCCCCTCAAGCATCCCCTTTGCCGATAACTGCCTTAAGTATCCCTGCACCGCCGCCGTTGTCACCGCATCAGGATTCACCAAAGGCGACTGGCCAACATCACCACCAGCTAAAACCAACCCAGAGAGCCCCCCTTCCCAACCCAGCACCGCCGCAGCATTCAACCCAGCCTTTTGCAGCCCCGCCGCTTCCAGCCATAAAGAAATTACCCCAGAGCTCAACAATTCCAACATTTTCAACTCCTAATCCTATTCAGAACCTACCGCAAATACAGAATTCCCACTTATGGCCTGTGTATCCTGACTTCCTGGTAGAATTTTTAAGGTTTCTCATACTTTGGTCAATGGGATCGAATCGCGCAAGGATTGCAATAGACGCTATGGGTGGGGATTACGCCCCCGCTGAAATTGTTGCGGGAGCGCTGAAGGCACAGGAAAAATTAGGGGTCGAAATTTTGCTCGTGGGCGACCCAGAGCAAATCCAAGCCTCGCTCAAGCAACATCATGCCTCACCCCAGCCAGAAATCGTTCCCTCTGAGGGAACGGTAGAAATGCACGAAGAGCCTTTGAGCGCCTTAAAACGCAAACCCAAGGCTTCTATTAACGTGGCAATGGACTTAGTAAAACAGCAACGAGCCGACGCTGTGGTGTCAGCCGGTCACTCAGGAGCCGCGATGGCCGCAGCCTTGCTGCGGTTGGGCCGACTTCCTGGAATCGATCGCCCTGCCATTGGCGCTGTTTTGCCCACAATGGTATCCAGCAGACCGGTACTCATCCTCGATGTCGGTGCTAATGTAGACTGTCGCCCTAAGTATTTAGAGCAGTTTGCCGTCATGGGAACGATTTACAGCCAGTACGTACTCGGAGTTACCGAACCCAAAGTCGGACTTCTCAATATTGGGGAAGAACCTTCTAAAGGAAACGACTTGGCTGTACGCACTCACCAGATGTTGGTTGATAATCCTCAGATTCCTTTTGTGGGAAATGCTGAAGGTCGCGACGTACTTTCTGGTAACTTTGATGTAATCGTGTGCGACGGGTTTGTTGGTAATGTTTTATTGAAGTTTGCAGAGGCCGTAGGCGAAATTGTCCTGCAAATGTTTAAAGAGGAATTGTCCTCTGGGATCGAAAACAAAATTGCTGCCAAGATGTTGCAACCGAGTCTGAAGCGGTTTAAACAGCGGGTAGACCACGTTGAACACGGAGGTGGCTTGCTTTTGGGCGTGGCTGGAGTTTGCATTATCAGTCACGGATCGTCTCAAGCAAATTCAATCTGCAATGCCATTCGTCTGGCAAAAGAAGCGATTGATAACCAAGTGCTAGAGCGCATTCAGTCGCAATATCAGAAAAGCGGTCAGGAACAAGAAGCTAGAAGTTAGAGGAAGTTTACAGGAATTAAAAATTGAAAAGGTAAAATTAAAAACGCTTTACTACTTATTATTAATAGTAGTTTTAGCTAATCAACGTCACCTTTTTGATTTTTAATTTTCAATTTCTTAAGCTAATAGCTAATTATTGGGAGAGGAAAGTTGCAGCAATCAGGGATGGGTATTGCCTTGACAGGGAGCGGCTCTTGTACGCCACAAGTTTCCCTGGATAATCACGGTCTCAGTCAGATCGTTGAAACATCTGACGAGTGGATTAGTTCGAGAACAGGGATTCGCCAAAGACGGCTGGCGGATGCCGAAACTTCTGTGTGCGCGATCGCAGTCGCAGCATCCAAACAGGCGCTAGAAATGGCGCAAATAGCACCAACAGATATCGACTTGATTATTTTGGCTACCTCAAGTGCTGACGATTTATTCGGCACTGCTAGCCAAATTCAAGTTCAGTTAGGCGCAACCAAAGCTGTAGCCTTTGATTTGACAGCCGCTTGTTCTGGCTTTGTTTTCGGGTTAGTCACAGCCGCGCAGTTCATTCGCACCGGTGCCTATCAAAATGTCTTATTAATCGGCGCTGATATTCTCTCCCGCTGGGTAAATTGGTCAGATCGAGGCACTTGTGTTTTATTTGGCGATGGTGCCGGTGCAGTAGTGATGCAAGCCAACGATCGCGATCGCCTTTTAGGATTTGAAATTCGCAGCGACGGCACCCAAAATGCCTGTCTAAACCTAGCTTACCGCCCCCAACCTAAAGAATTAGTTCCCGGCGTTACCATCGCTCAAGGCGCTTATCAACCCATCACCATGAACGGTCAAGAAGTTTACCGTTTTGCCGTCAAAAAAGTCCCTGAAGTCATCGAAAAAGCCATATTTCGCTCGAATATCAGCGTAGAGGAAATTGACTGGCTACTACTACACCAAGCTAATCAGCGGATTCTCGATGCAGTAGCCCAGAGATTAAAAATTCCTCCTGAAAAAGTAATCAGCAATCTTGCTAATTACGGCAACACCTCAGCAGCTTCAATTCCCTTAGCCCTAGATGAAGCCTTGCGACAAGGTAAAATTAAACCAGGTGATACGATCGCGGCGGCGGGTTTCGGTGCAGGATTGACCTGGGGAGCAACAATTTTTCAATGGGGGCGTTAAACCGCGAACAGTCAGTTATTACAAAAACGGAGATTGAGTTGATGGAAGAAAGCTCACTAAAAGGAAAATCATAATTTTTTTATTAAAAAGTAATGGAACTATTAATAGTTACCAATTACCAGTTAACAGTTAACAGTTAACAGTTAACAATTAGCAATTAGCAATTAGCAATTAGCAATTACCAATTACCAAAAAAATGATTAAAACAGCATGGGTATTTCCCGGTCAAGGTTCTCAGGCAGTTGGAATGGGTGCAGATTTATTAGAACTGCCAGGAGCAAAAGCTAAATTTAGCCTCGCCGAACAGATTTTAGGATGGTCTGTCCCACAACTTTGCCAAGGTGATGAAGAAAAACTTTCTCGCACCCTTTACACTCAACCTTGCCTTTACGTTATCGAAAGTATCTTAGCTGACTTAATGCGACAAAAAGGCCATTACCCCGCCGTAGTTGCAGGCCACAGTTTAGGAGAATATACCGCTCTTTACGCCGCAGGTGTATTTGACTTTGAGACAGGATTGCGCCTAGTCAAACGTCGCTCCGAACTTATGGATAACACCTCCGGCGGTCAAATGGTAGCCTTGATGGGGTTTGACCGTCAGCAACTAGAATTGCAAATCCAATATAGTCAAGACGTAGTGTTAGCAAATGACAACAGCGATGGACAAGTCGTAATTTCTGGAAAACCTGCGGCCGTAGAGGGACTTTTAGCAAAAATCAAGGTAAAACGCGCTGTAAAATTAAACCTCTCAGGTGCTTTTCACTCACCTTTAATGGCATCAGCAGCGACCGAATTTCAACAATTTTTAAAGGCTACAAGATTTTCCGATGCCAAAGTATTTGTACTCTCAAATGCTGAACCAGCACCAACTACAAATGCAGCTACTTTGAAACAGCGTTTGGCTCAACAGATGACAAAAGGCGTTCGGTGGCGAGAAATCTGTTTGCAATTACCCCAGGAAGGTGTTGAAAAAGTGATAGAAATTGGCCCAGGAAAAGTGCTCACAGGTTTGATTAAACGGAACTCTCCCGATTTAGAGTTGGAAAATGTCAGCACTGCGGCTCAAGTGCCGAATTAATCTTTTGTTAACCGCCCATCAGCACTCTATTTCTGGTACTGAGAATATAAATGGGAGCGCCCACTCTACATTGTCAAATTCTGTAGTACACTGGACGTAAAAACATTAACCGAGCCCTTATGAAGAAAGTAATTTACTGGTTGATGGGCGAAAAGGCAGGCAGAACAATAGTTGGTACTTGGAATTGGCTGTGGGGAATACCAGTAGAATCTGGCGGCCAAGTAGCGGTAGAGGTAGCCGAGCAATCTCTGCGTTCAATGCAGGAATCAGTGCAAAAACTGGCAGCAGCAGTCGCTACTCAAGTTGCAGCTTACCAACGAGCCAAGCAGAAGTATGACGAAAAAATTAAGGAAATGCAAACTTTTGAGCGTCAAGCAATGACAGCTCAACGCAACAGTAACGAAGATGCGGCGCGTCTGGCAATGTCCAAGGTAATTCAAATCGAACAAATTTTGCCGCAGTTGGAAGAGCAGGTACAGCAAGCTGAAAAGTACGTGAATGCTTCCAAAGACAAATTAAACCGCGAACGGCAAAAACTCGAAGCTTACAAAATGGATATGCAGAATATGAAAGATATGGCTGAAATTAACGCAGCCTTGGGACAAATTGCTAAGGTTAATAATGACCTTAGCATCGATTCTGCCCGCTCTCAGTTCGAGCAAGCCAAAGGTGCTGTTCATCGTCGGAATCTTAAAGAACAAGCTTTTGCAGAACTATCAGAAAATCCCCAAGAAAAGCTACAAGCTGACTTAGAAAAAATGACCGCAGACGACGAAGTTTCTCGCCGCCTGCAAATGTTGGATAGCAATAAAAAACAACTTCCAGAATAAGGAGAATTTATGGCGAAAAGTAGCGGCCCTCCTCCAATTGTTTTTATCCTCATCTTTCTAGCTCTTGCGGCTGCTGGTTATTGGTTCTTCGTAAGGCAGCCAGCAGTAGAGACGAATCCCAGTGCTAATATAACTGGAACTACTCCGCCGCCACCACCGCCGCCGCCACCACCCACTGCACCAATAGCAGGCGGGTCACAACCTGCCACTGCCTTTGCCGTTCCCGCTTCTGTACCTGCGGACACTGTGATTAAGATTGATGGTTCTACTAGCATGGTGACAATTAATCAGAACCTCAAAAATGGTTTTCAGGCGAAGTTTCCGGGGACTAATGTTACTACTAGCGCTGGTGGTTCTAATAAGGGAATTGCCGATGTAGCGGCTGGTAGGGTGGATTTAGCAGCATTATCGCGACCTTTGACATCTCAAGAACAGAGTCAAGGTTTAGTTGCAGTCACAATGGCAACAGATCAAATTGCTGTAGTTATTGGTAAGAATAATCCGTTTAATGGTGGGTTAACTTCTGCCCAAGTTCAGGGAATTTTTACCGGAAAAATTAATAATTGGTCTGGGGTGGGAGGAGCTGCAAATCCACTTCAGGTAGTAAATCGCCCTCCCGTTAGCGGTACTCATCAATCCTTTAAGGAACTGGTGCTCAAAGGTAGTGAATTTGGCACTACTCCTAATATTAAGACTATGCCATCGGATACTACAACTCTATTGCTGCGAGAGTTAGGAAATAATGGGATTGCTTATGCTACCTATGCTCAAGTTGCTAATCAGCAAAATGTTCGGGTTGTACCTATTGATGGTGTAGCTCCTGGTACTGCTAATTATCCCTTTCAGCGACAGTTATTTTATGTTTACAAGAATCCTCCTAATCTAGCGGTTCAAGCTTTTTTAGGTTATGCGACTTCTCCTGAAGGTAGAGAGGCGATGTTGGCGGGAAATTGATTCACCATTTACGAGTTAACGGATGCGGTTCACCTGGGATGAAAATAAGCGACAATTAAATTTGGGCAAACACGGATTTGATTTTGTGGATACTTCCCAGGTTTTTGAGGGTGCAACATTCACATTTGAAGATAATCGCTATGCTTATGGGGAGCAGCGATTTATTACACTGGGACTGTTAGGTGGGCGAGTGGTGGTGGTTGCTCATACGGAAGTTGGAGATGAAATTCGTGTTATTTCAATGAGGGAGGGAACTAAACGTGAACAACTCATTTTCTTCCAAAGCCTCTCAAACTAATTGGGAGCGAATTGATACTATCCAAGATGAGAATATTGACCTTTCTGACATCCCAGAAGTGACGGAAGAACAGATGAAGAATGCGGTACTAAGGGTTGGTGGAAAAGCTGTTGAACGAGGTCAGCGGCGAGTCGATATTTTCCTAGATGCTTTCATTGTGGAATACTTCGAGGAAAAGGCAGGTAAGCAGGGATATCAAGCGCTGATTAATCAGGCTTTAGCAGATTATATTCATAACCATGACTAATGCAGTGTAGGATATATTAACTGTTGTTTAAAGATGGTGTTGGGTGAGTAAAAGCCGCGAACCGATTGAAAGTTTGATGCTCTACCACTTGTTCAAGTGGTCAGTTGTCAGTCCCATGCTACACGCTTATTTTCGGGGCCGCATCTATGGTGCTGAAAATGTGCCTCAGCAGGGGCCGCTGGTGGTAGTCAGCAATCATGCTAGTGACTTTGACCCGCCGATTCTCTCTTCTTGCATGAAGCGACCTGTAGCTTTTATGGCGAAGGAGGAGTTATTTGAGATTCCAATTTTGAGAAAAGCGATTATACTATATGGTGCTTATCCTGTCAAGAGGGGGATGGCAGATCGTAGTGCTATTCGCTCAGCTTTGAGCTATTTAGAGCAGGGATGGGCGACGGGGGTGTTTTTGCAAGGAACTCGGACTGCTGATGGTAGAATTACGGAACCGAAGCTGGGAGCGGCTTTGATTGCGGCTAAGGCGAAGGCTCCGCTGTTGCCGGTGTGTTTGTGGGGTACGAGCGAAATTAGCCGTAAGGGTTCTCCTGTGCCGCGCTCTGTGCCTCTGACGGTGCGGATTGGTGAGGTGATTGATGCGCCTGGTTCTAGCGATCGCGAAGAATTAGAAGCTATTACCCAAAGATGTGCTACCGAGATCAATGCTATGCACGATTTAGGAAGATAATTGGTAATTGGTAATTGGTAATTGGTAATTGGTAATGGCTAATTGCTAATTGGTAATTGGTAATTGCTAATCACTAATGATTTATGAAGATAGCCAACAACTAACAACTAACAACTAACGAATAATTAACAACTAACGAATAATGGAAAATTTGAAAACACAGTTAGCAGAAAATTTGGATGTGGCTAATTGGGAGTGGCTGATGCCTCACGTTGAGCGCGATGTTTTGGTGATTGTTGTACCTGAATTAGATTTGCTGGAAGTTGGGGAAGCGATCGCTTCTGATAATGTAAATTTTGTGCAGCGTTGGATTAGCGAACAGCAGATGACGAAACCATCGCCGGAACAGATAGCTGAATGGAATCAAAATACAGCTAAAAAGTTTAATGCTTTGATTGTATCGCCCTATGTATTAGTTCAAGAACAAAGCAATTAGCAATTACCAATTACCGATTACCAATTACCAATTACCAATTTTCAATTACCGATTACCAATTTTCAATTGCCCAAGGCTAGCTCCTGTATAACCAGTAGTTAACCAAATAATAGCTCTAACACCATCTCTAACTACTTTTTCAATGGGCTCTGGGGATCGCCCAGAGGGAACCGAAATCGCCTTAAAACTAATACCTCTACTACCTAAAACTATCTCGCCAATAATCCGAGCTCGCCTCATGTGGTCATCAGAAGTAATCAAATAAACGCTATGAATTCCTTGAGCTTTTAACTCATCGACTAGGGTTGTAAAATTAGTTACAGTGTCTACAGCTTGGTAATCTAAATGTAAACGATCCGGATCGATCCCCGCTTCCGAAAACACCCATTCTGCATATTCTGGATTGCTCCCAGAAGATACCCAGATGGGCAATTGGGGATGTTGGCGGGCAAAATTGGCTGCAAACACCTCTCGCTCCGCAGCGCCGCCCAGCACAAATAAAGCTTGGGGTTGTTCCCAATAACTTTTGAGTTGATGGAAGCCAAACCAACACACAATCAAAAGCACCATCAGAAACCAACTTTTACTGGAAGTTCTAAAACGTCGATAACGTCGTTTGCTTAAACCAATATTCAACCGCATTATATCTACAAAAATTCTGGCTAGCTGACAGATGAGCCTTGATATAACATCCGACAGGCATACCCTACCAACAGGAATTAAAAATTAAAAATGAAGCGTATTCATTTTTAATTTTTAATTCTTAATTTTTAATTATTTAACGGGACTGGCCGGATTTGAACCGGCGACCTAGCGCTTCAGATTTGTGTGAGTTTCCCCACTCTCTGGACTATTCCTTCACCGTAGGTTTTTAGCCTTTAGGTGGTGGCCGTATGTTTAAGGAGATTTGTTGAAATTCCTTAAAGCCAGTCTCTGCACCTTCTTTACCTGTTGTAGGGTAAAGCTTGGCTCAAGATTACCATATCTGCTGCCAGACTTAGGCTTCCTTGAGTTTGACCACATTCACTCCCGGAGTTTCCTCGCAGGGTGCCCGATTTTCAGGAGGCGCTTGCTCTATCCATCTGAGCCACAGCCCCAATTACGAAATCGTTACAATTATAGCATTGCTTGCTCGATTATTTACGTATTAGCGATCGCAATTTTTTGAGGATTGAGATAAAATTGGTCGTAACGCCGCCCTC
>NZ_JARFTR010000007.1 GCF_029167235.1 Kamptonema sp. UHCC 0994
ACTCGGTTAGAAGCATTGAGGAGCGCGGGAAATGGGGAGAGGGGGGGCGGGGGAGAGGGAAGACGTAATTTGACCATCTTCTCTTAGTGCGTAATCCTCCCCATCTTCCCCTCTCGCCGATCGCTGGGTTAATACGACTAACATTTCGGCTGCGTCATCTCGTCTTACTAGGCGACCCAAACCCGGATAGACTAAGGCTAAGAGGGTGAGCAGAGCTCTGACGGTTGGAGAACTGGAGAGGGGGCGTTGGTCGTTAAGGGATTCTACGAGGATGTTGCGACTGGTAAAGATTTCAATCAGGCTATAGCGTGCGATCGCATCTAAACCCGGTGCAATCACTGCAATTTCCTCTGGCTGCGCCGCTTTTGAGTGCACCAACTCGACGACTGTTTCGGCGGTTTTTCTTAGTAAATCGGATCGGGAGGTGGTTTGAAGCGATCGCACTGAGGTCGGTAAGTGGTGATTTGAAGGGTAAAAGATGAAAGCATTAACCGCCAAGTCTACAACTACATCTCCAATCTCTGAAGCTAAGCCTGTAGGCTGGTTTAAGTTTTCTACCACGCAGCGTAATTGTAAGTCGGCCAGATATTCTGGGTCAGCCCCTAAACCCAGACGAATTCCGCCCTCTGGATTATAAGTAAAAGCGCCTGCTGCGCCGCGATCGAGCAGGAACTCGAACAAACGGCGACTGATAGCTGGATATTCGTCCACATCGTCCGCCAGCACTGCTTGATAACGCTCCGCTAGGTGCTGCTGATAGGTAGGCTCTTGAAGTAAATATCGCCAGTAAAGTTCGCAAATAATCCCATAAGTGAGTAGTCCTCTGGCTAAACACCAGTCCCGCCATTTCGCCAGCAACTCTCCCATCACTGCCCACAGGCTTGCTGGCGTGTTATCATCACTAAATCCATCTTCTAAAATAATTGGTATTTCTTCTGCTGGTGTACCGCTCTGGGCTGCCAATTGAAATAAGTCTAGAGTTCTACGCACCATGCGTTCTGTACCTACACCCGCTTGTCCCAGGATGCCTGAGTCCAGTTCAGAACGCCAGAGCATAGCTGCAAGTTCCTGTTCAGTTTCAGGTCGCAGTCGTAGGGGAAATTGAGCCCTCAAGTCGAGCGATCGAATTAACAGGGGCCAAAACAGCACTACTTCATCTTCAAAAAAACCTAGAGGCGTAGTTGAGTGAAAGGAATGCTGACCGGAGGTAGCTTCCGCAATTCGGTCAGCCAAATCAAGTCGATTGTCGCCGTTGGCGGCTAATACCAAAATTGCTGGGATTTTCTGACCAGCCATCCGCTGTAACTTACTCTGGCGGCGAGGAAAATTGGGTGATAACGGTTTGACGGTTCGACTCCACTGGCAAAACTGCTCTACTAGGCGAGTTGTTTTACCACTGCGGGAAGTTCCGGTTATCCAAAAAGAATCAGAGGGCACAGTTTGCACAATAAATAAATCTGCTAAGATACCACATACACTAATGCTTGCTGATACATCTCTAAAGATTATCAACCAACTTCAGCTATGACTATATCTCCCTGGATCAAGATTGAAAAATACTTGCACTCGGCTAACGACTGGTATCAAGAAACGCCGCAGAGAGCCTTGGATCAGGCTTACAATGCTGCCTTAGCAATTAAGGAGATCGAAGACGAGCATTTTAATGGCAAAAAAATCTCTGCTCAGTCTGTCAATTACGGAGACAGCGTACTTTCTTATTTTAACTCGGAACTGAGAAAGTATTTAAAGATTGTAAAAATGAGACTGGTGGAGTTTAATGCCAGTCGTTATGTGTTTAATTTTCAGGAGCGAGTTGCAGGTCAACCTCATCACAGAGAGGTGATGGATAAATCTGCAAATTTCTACGATCTAGAGCCAAAAGATAGAGCTTCACAATTTTTTGAGAAGCTAGAGTTTATTGATGGGGTAATAGGTAAGTACACTAAGGTTGAAATGCCGCAAAGCTTGACGGCAATCCTCCCGACTACCAATTCCCAGAATATGTCCCTAAATTCTTCCTCTCAAAGCTCTCAGCAATCCGAAAATAAGTATTCCGCAGACTCTAATAAAAACATCGCTAACAGTATTGATACTAGCGCCGCAGAGATGAGTTTACTGCCACGTTCGCTTTTAGGAACTCTGAATAGAATTACTAGAGATTTAAATCCTGAAGCGGAAAAGGAAGTAATTAAAAATTTCCGAAATTCAAAGGTAAAAACTATTATTTCTATTAGGTTTATTTTACTTTTGATTTTGATTCCACTTCTGACCCAGCAGTTATCTAAAAATTTCATTGTGGGGCCAATTGTTGACCACACTAGACCGGGGGAAATTTCCCAAACGGAAATTGCTCAAATCTTTATTAATGGCGATCTGGAAGAAGAAGCTTTTGAAGAATTGCAGAGATTTGAGGAAATGCTGAAGTTTAGAGAGTTAGTAGGTTTAGTTTCGCCGCTTTCTCTGGAGGAGAAGGAGAAAAGGGTCGAAATCAAAGCAGTTGAAATTGCGGAGGAATACCGTAATGAAAGTGCTAATGCTATTAAAAATGTTTTTTCGGATATTGTGGCTTGTGGTGTCTTCGCTGGGATCATTATTAATAATAAAAGACAAATTGATATTTTAAAATCTTTTATGGATGATGTGATTTACGGTCTTAGCGATAGTGCTAAGGCTTTTATAATCATTTTGTTTACGGATATTTTTGTGGGTTTCCACTCACCTCACGGGTGGGAAGTGATTCTAGAAAATGTATCTAAGCATTTAGGAGTGCGAGAAAATAGAGATTTCATTTTTCTGTTTATTGCTACTTTTCCGGTGATTTTGGATGCGGTTTTCAAGTATTGGATATTCCGATATTTGAATCGGAGTTCGCCATCAGCGGTGGCTACTTATAAGAATATGAATGAGTAATTATAGTTAGGGAAAGAGGGGCTAGGGGCTAGGGGCTAGGGAAAGAGGGGCTAGGGGCTAGGGGCTAGGGACTAGGGAAGAAGGGAAGAAGGGAATAAGGGAAAGAATTAAGGGTGGAAGGAAACCAGAATGCCCTAACCACCTTGGCGTTACTATATTTTCGTAAAAAAACCCGTTTCTGGGGCCCATGAGCGTAAGTCTTAAACAAGTTACTTATCTATATCATGGTCTATTTCCTGCTTTTTGCTCTCCTCATCCTGCATTTGTAATAACTCAGGAACCGTCACAAACTTATACCCCTGCTTCCTCAATTCAGCAATAATATTCGGCAATGCTTCCACAGTCTTAGAGCGATTTCCGCCACCATCGTGCATCAATACAATTCCCCCAGAACTTGCCTGACGCAATACGTTATCCTTAAGCGACTGCATCGAATTACGCCAATCTAAAGAATCAACAGACCACATTACAACTGTATACTTTTTCTTTTGAGCATAAGCAGCCAATCCATTTGTTAGAATTCCGCCTGGAGGACGAAACATAGTAACATCAATACCAGTTACCTCTTCAATTAAAGATGATGTGCGGTCAATCTCCTTAGCAGCAGCATCCTCACTATATTTAACGTATTTATGATTCCAGGTATGATTCCCGATCGCATGACCCGCACCAGCTACTTTTTTCCCAAGCTCTGGAAAAGCGTTTAAATATCTTCCTACCCAGAAAAAAGTAGCTTTAATATCGTTTTTATTGAGAATATCTAGGATTTGTAGTGTAGTTTCTGGCCAGGGGCCATCATCAAAAGTGAGTGCGATCGCCTTTTGCTCAGAACCCAGTTTCGCCTTACTAACAGTAGTTCCTTGAAACTGAGTAGGAATGAAAAAGCTAAACTGCTTCTCCTCCAAAATTGCGATCGCCTTTTCAGCATCCTCAACTCGCTCTTCTACGGCTGCTGTCACCTTCAGAACCTCTGGGCTCGCCGCTGACTTCTGGGGCTGCACGAGGGCCCAAAGTGATACCATCTGATTAAGCCGCAAATTTATTGGCAGTATTACACCAAGCACAAAACTGCCAGCAGCGGCTACAAAGGCAGCAGTAAAGGTCTTTCGCTGCCGCAGCAACCGATTTAAGTCTGCCACGTTTTTCTCCTTCACACCATTACGCAGTTAATTTTAGACTTTAGATTGAAAAGTAGACGCTCGGCAATCCTCGCTCGGATTGCCCTAGAGAAATTAAGAATTAAGAATTAAAAATTAAATTTTATCTTTTAATTTTGGATTTTTAATTTTTAATTACTGAAGTTGCCTCTACGATGCTATTGCAAATAACCGCAAACTGGGAAGAGCATCAGGATAAAAAGTTAACGTTTGCTTACATTTCTCTCTTTGTATAAACTGACAATTCGCTCTGTCACTTGTGCAATGCTCAAACCGTCTGTTTGAATCTCAATAGCATCAACCGCTTTACGCAAAGGTGCAAAGTCGCGGGTACTGTCTTTTTCGTCGCGTTCTGCAATATCCAGTTCTAACTGTTCTAAACTGATATCATTCTGACCGCGAGCTTGAAGTTCCATTAGCCGTCTACGCGATCGCTCCTTAACTGATGCCGTTAAAAAAATCTTGACTTCCGCATCTGGGAACACATTAGTCCCAATATCTCGACCCTCAGCCACAATACCACCCTTTCTCCCATAGTGTTGCTGCTGTTTTACCATAAAATGGCGCACCACGGGCAAAGCTGCTACTGCCGAAACATGACTCGTCACTTCTAAACTACGAATAGCCTGCGTCACATCTTCACCATTAATATGAAGAGTAAAAGATGAAGGGTAAAAATTAAATTCAATCTTACAAGCACTGACTAACTCCGCGATCGCGGCTTCATCGTCCATCCGCGTTCCAGTTTGCAATACCAGCCACGTCACGGCTCTATACATTGCCCCCGTGTCCAGATACATCAAACCTAGAACTTGAGCCACCTGCTTTGTAACTGTAGATTTACCAGCTCCCGCTGGGCCATCAATGGCTACAATTGGCCGACGATTGAGGAGAATTATATTATCAATCAAGCGAGTAGAACCAATCTTAGCGGCGATCGCCAATAATCCTGCTTCCTCGACAACATCCAGAAGTGTCAAACTATGAGGATTGACCAGTTCCACATACTCCACCTCAACTGCGGGTTCTGTCGCCAATTCGTGATGTACAGCCGCCTTTAACGCCGATGCTGTGAGTTCCCCTCCCTCGAAAGTTGCCTGAGCTCGTTGCAAAGAACGATAAATAGTAGATGCTGTCATCCTTTGAGAAGAACTTAAATACTGATTGCGAGAACTCCAAGCCAAACCAGATGCTTCACGGGCGATCGCACCAGCTACAATCTTCACAGACAAATTCAAATCCACCACCAACCTGCGGATAATTGCCACCTGCTGAGCGTCTTTAATCCCAAAATAAGCCGTATCTGGCTCAACTAAATTCAAAAGCTTAGTTACAATCGTCGCCACGCCCTGAAAATGTCCCGGCCTAGACTTACCGCACAACACCGAAGTCATAGCTTCAGGCGGAACCACTGTAGTCACTGGAAATTCGGAACTGTTTCCATTTCCTACCCCCAATTCCTCAGCAGAGGGAGTAAAAATTACATCAACACCAGCCTCTTGACAGATTAGCTGGTCTTGCTCCAAAGGCCGAGGATACCGTTGGAAATCTTCCATCGGCCCAAATTGGAGCGGATTTACAAAAATACTGACAACAACCACCCGATTCTCCAGCCTCGCCCGCTGGATTAAGCTCAGGTGTCCTGCGTGCAGAGCGCCCATTGTCGGCACTAAAGCCAATGACGATAGCTGGGATTGGCGATTCCGAGGCTCCGCAGCCGACAAGTGCGAATTTAGATAGCAGCGTAAAGCCGCAGTAGTAGTAAAAACGCGCACCAAGACACCCTCCAAAATTGTTAACGGTTAAATGTTAAATGTTAACTGTTAACTGTTAACTGTTAACGGTTAACTGTGTTAGCGTTTTGGGAGTCTATCAGCTCCAACTGTACCGGAGCAATGCCAGAATTGACCATTCCTAGCACTTGAGCAGCAGCAGCAGACAAATCAATTAATCGATCGCCAACGTAGGGGCCTCGGTCATTAATTCGCACGACTACGGAACGGCCGTTATCTAGGTTGGTTACTAGCACTCGCGTGCCAAAAGGCAGATCGCGGTGGGCTGCTGTCAGCTCATCTTGGTTGTAAGTCTCTCCGCTGGCGCTAAGATTGCCGTGAAAGCCGGGGCCATACCAAGAAGCCCATCCAGTGATCCGCACGTGAACTGGGCCCAGAGAAATGACTCTCGGTTCTGGCTTGGGTTTACCGACAACTTCCTGAAGGGGGGGAGCATTACCTAAGAGTCGGCGCAATCGATTGGTTGCTTGTAAGGCATCTACGCTAAAGTCGCTGGTAGTGTCGGGGAGAATGGTCTCCGCGTTGATTTCTACCAAATTTTCCCCGTTAACTTGAATGATGTAGCGATCGCCTTTTTCCCATTTGACAGCAATGGCATTGGCATCAGCGCTGTCTCGGAAAAGTTGATTGAGTTTTGCGGCCATCGCCGTTGCTCGCCACACTGGATCGGATGCTTCAGTGAATTCGTTCCCTTGCTTGCGATCGCTCTGAACTTCTGCATTTGCGCCTATTTTTAGGCTTTCGCGTAGTCGGCCGTAGGCATCGCTGTTCGTGGCTGCGCTAGAGCCTGATACAGTTCCGTTTTTACTGCCTTGCTTACTCGGTTCTAGAAAGGTGAGAACGGGAATATTACGTAGATATACTGTAGCGGCTAGACGGCCGGCTAAGGAGTGGGTCTGAATCTTGGCGATCGCCTCAGAGTCAAGCTCAGCTTTGGCTTGGTACTGGTACTCTCCCACTTTAACAACTTCCACCCGTTGAGGATTCAACTGGGGAGACGGCTTAGCGGTGTGGACTTGCTGTCCTACCGTATGAGCCATGTTAACTGTCTCTGGTTCTTGGGCCCGACTCGATGATGGTGTCACTAGAGCGGGAATTAGCAGGACAGGAAGTAGTCCGCCAACAAGTTTTTGCTTCATACGTCCATTTTTGTGAAGAGCAATTTTGGAGCGAGTAGCAGGGAGCGGTATAGCAGGCGTAAGGGAATTTCCCTCTCATCCGCAGCCATCCCCCAATTGAGCGATCTACAGTTTTTAGGCGAGTTTCTAGCAGCCATCTGCCAGAGCCAAAATTTTTCAGCTAAACTCACTTTTACGTGACAACTCATACTCATTCCGTGTTCACTTCTTGTTAAGGAACTGCAACAGAGTACCACGAAGTTCTAGGATTGGGGATCAAAAGAATACCCAAATTTACAATAACTTCATAAAAACTTTGTCGGACTATTTTGGCGTAAATGCTTTGATATCAATGGTTATAGCGAGTTTAGTCGTTTGAAAAAATTCATCAAATCTTTAAATATTTTTTTTCTTATTTATGTAAAGGGCGGCTGGGGACTGGGGGGATGGGGGGATGGGGAGATGGGGAGATCCCATCTGCTCTGCTATTGCTAACACTCTTAGCAATAGACTAGGGATTAGACTTAATGACAAACCTAGACTATGGATTATCGAAAAGTAGGTGTAAAATTGTGGTATCATTAAAATCAATCGATGAATCAAAGCATTCAGGTTGTCAGTCTCTACCATAAGCTTTGAAATCGAGCTAGTTTCCTAGAAACTTACTAGAACGCTGAAAGGACGCAAACTCAATGACTCAGGCGAAGCAAGCTCAACCTAAAATCAACGTGAGGGTCTACGCTGACAAGGGTTCCTTAGCCCTACGGTTCAGTACCAAGTACAACCTCATCTTTGAGCAGTTAACCGGGTTCAAAGGTAAGCAGAAGTGCATGGGGCTAGGGATGGCGGACACGCCGCAAAACTGCAAGAAAGCTCAACAGATAGCCCTACAGATTGAGGCGGACTTAGAGCATAGCGACTGGGTTAAGTTGTTTGACCCTACCTTTGCTAAGTACGGCATAGGTGACGCTAAGTTCGCTCAGAAGATGGGTGAGCTAATACAAATGCCTAACCAAAAAGTAGCGATGACCGTAGGTGAACTATGGGAGGATTACCTACTTTGGAAGGAAGGTCAGGTGCAGCCCACTACGTTTAAGCATAATTTCTTAGGCAGTTACACCAATGCGCTTAAGGGGTTAAAATGGAACAACAAAGCTCAGAGCTTCACTGACACGGGGTTAGGTATTTGGGGTTTGCCATTGAATGAAGAAATAGGTAAAATGGCTGATAACAGCTTAAACAAATTAATGTGTCACAACACTTCGGTTAAGCTGTCATCAGCACTCAAGGAAGCGATTGACCGCGCTATGCAATCAGGCAAACTTCAGCTAGCAAAAAACCCGTTTTATCAGTTGTATAAAGAAGCTGATGTGAGTACCAAGGATATGTATGCACCCAAGCAGGATGAGCATGGTGTATGGCGTGAATGGTGGGAACTTGAAGATGATGACGAGGAATATAGCAAGGATGTGAGAGCGTTTACCAAGAGTGAAAGGGATGCGATAATCAATGCTTTCTATGAAGCCAGTAGCGACGCTAAACGCCATGCGGCTACACTAATTGAGTTCCTATTCCTAACAGGTTGCAGGCATGGTGAAGCCTTCGCGCTACGATGGAAGGATGTAAGCTTTGAACGTGGTTATGTACGGTTTAGTAAAAGCTTCAATAAGACTTACAAGACTACTCAGCAAACCAAAAACGGTACTGTAAGGATGTTTAAGCTGTACCAGCCATTAACTGAGCTGTTGTTACGCATTAAACCCGCTGACGCAAAGCCGAACGACTTAGTGTTTAAGTTGATGAATGGCAGCGCCTACGGGGTAAGCAATATACAGGGCTATTGGAATAAAGAAAAAGGGGGAGGGAGGGAAAAAGGATATCGCAGCGATGGCACTGTAACCTCTCTGGTTCGAGAGGGCGTGTTAAGATGTTACTTAAATCCCTACTCAACCCGTCACACATTCATTACCCTGCAAGCGCAAGCAGGAGTGGATTTAGTGTTACTTGCCGCTTGTTGCGGTAACTCAGTTGAGATAATTCAGAGGCACTATTTAGGGATTAATGAAAAGGCCGAACTCGTAATTATCTAACTATTCCCTAACTGTGATATAATGTAGCTACCCAAACAAAAACAAAGAGGCATCCTAACTAAGTTTTAGGAGCCTTTTTTAGTGGGTTGAAGCCGTCACAAACTTCTATTACTTAGTTCCCCATTGACGCTCAAACGCTCTGTGAAACGCTTCGCCTTGCGCGATTGCTTCCAGCTTTAATTCGACTATTATCTTTTGACTCTCAACGCTCGTAGATGCGACTTGCTCAGCAAAAGACGGTCTACTCAATTGCTCTATCACGTCGCCTAACTCACCCTCACCTAATGTAGATTTTAAATCGGCTGTCGCCACCTTTAAAGGCTTAGGTATTGTTGCCCTTCTTAAAAAGATGGGGAATGATGAGTTACTTGAGAAGGCTAGACAACTTGCTGTTCGAGAGTTTATAGAGAGAGTTGGGTTGAATTAGCGTCCCACAATCTTTT
Source organism: Kamptonema sp. UHCC 0994 (assembly GCF_029167235.1). GTDB lineage: Bacteria > Cyanobacteriota > Cyanobacteriia > Cyanobacteriales > Microcoleaceae > Kamptonema. The sequence continues at coordinate 9,512 of NZ_JARFTR010000007.1, forward strand.
TTTGCGGACGGCAGCTTCCTGCTGAGATAGGCTTTCCTCCCCATTTTCTGAAAAATTAATTTTTTAATTCTTTTTTTAATTCATTTTCTGTAAAACCCGCTCCAACTCAGGGGCATTTTCTGAAAAAACGTTTTCAGAAAATGGGAAACCGCCTTGTTGGACAAGAAAAATACTAGAATGGCTGGATGGTTAGGATGACTCAATAAATGAGTTCGCTTACCCTAAATTGGGTGAAAATAAGCAGTCTCAAGCACATTTTACTGGAATCGTACTAGAAAATGAGGAAATAATGGCTGAAAGCATTGATATTGGGTGTAGTACAATCACCTATCGCGAAGCAGGTGTAGATGTAGAGGCCGGTAGAGCCTTTGTGCAGCGCATCAAGAATATGGTGCAGAGTACCCACCGACCTGAAGTTTTAGGTGGCTTTGGCGGGTTTAGCGGTTATTTCAGTGTCCCTAGCGGTTTGAGCGATCCCGTTTTAGTCTCCGGGACGGATGGTGTTGGTACAAAGTTAAAATTGGCACAAATTTTAGATTGTCACGACACGGTAGGAATTGATTTAGTCGCCATGTGTGTTAACGATGTACTCACATCAGGGGCCGAACCGCTGTTTTTTTTAGATTACTTAGCTACTGGGAAATTGAATTCAGAACAACTTGCTCAGGTGGTTGCTGGTGTTGCTGAAGGATGTAAGCAAGCCGGCTGTGCTTTGCTAGGAGGAGAAACCGCAGAAATGCCAGGTTTTTATCAACCGGGAGAGTATGACTTAGCGGGGTTTTGCGTTGGTATTGCAGAAAAGAGTAAATTGCTGGATGGTTCCCAGGTAAAAGTAGGAGATATTGCTATTGGATTAGCCAGTAGTGGCGTTCACAGCAATGGCTTTAGTTTAGTTAGAAAAATTGTTAGTAGCGGTGGATTTGACTGGAGTTTGACACCTCAAGAATTAGGCGGTAAAAGTTTAGGGGAAGTGTTATTAACTCCAACTCGGATTTATGTTAAGCCAGTCCTAGAAGCACTCCGCAGTGGCTTACAAATTACTGGGATGGCTCATATTACTGGGGGTGGTTTGCCTGAGAATTTACCTCGGTGTTTGGGAGCTAATCAATCTGTAAAAGTTGATATTAATAGTTGGAAAAATCTGCCTATTTTTGAATGGATTGCAAAGGCTGGCGAGGTTGATAAAGTGGAGATGTTTAATACTTTCAATATGGGGATTGGATTTGTTTTATTGGTTTCATTTACGGGCGCTGAAGAGGCAATGCAATGGTTTGAGTCTCAGGGTATTTCTGTTGCTCAGATTGGGGAAGTGATTGAGGGGAATGGGGAGTTGGTAATGGAACTTTAAAGATCCATTTGTAGTAGTTTTATGCGCTCTAGTCTCATATTTAATGATGAGAGGAGCGCTATAAAAATCAAACTTCAGAGGCAACAAGCGAACTATGGGCTGCAACTATTATTCATTCTAGGTTGCAGCGCTCTTTGTCATCCTCGCAGTAATTCCCCCACCATTGCCAATAATTAAAGGACGGATTATCTGCTTTTACAGCTACAGCTCCTACATATCCCAAAACAGGAGTTAACTGCTGTAAATACCAAGGTTTTGCTGCCTGTAAATTGCCTTGAATGGTTAATATTTTAGGGGTTTTACTTGCAGAAAATAAGATTTCAAACTGATCTAAGCCAAAGGCTAGTCCTTCTCCAATTGCCTTTAAATAAGCTTCTTTACAAGTCCATAAGTCAAAAAATGCGGCTAGCTTTTCTGAGGGCGAAAGTTGACTCAGCCACTCAAATTCTTTAGCTGAAAAGAAGCGTTTAGCGATTTGTTCGGCATCGGCAATAGGATGAATTTTTTCGATGTCGATGCCAATTTCGCGACCGTTTGTAATGGCATACAATGCAACTTTACCAGAGTGAGACAAGTTAAATTTTAGTTTTTTAACTCCACAACTTTCTGCTATTTCTGGTTTGCCTCTACTTCCATAATTAAACTGTATTTGATGCGGATCTATGTCTGAATAGCGGCTTAAAATTGCTCTTAGAATTCCGCGAGAAGCGATGAAAAATTGTCTATGTTCCTCGAAGTGAAAGCGCTGAGCTCTAATTTTTTCGTCGGCAGAGAGGGTCTGAAAAAATATCTCAATTTCGTGAATAGATAAGTCGAGATTAGCACACCAAATATGTATATTGTCACTAGACAATATCAATGTTATGGGTGGAGTATTCCAGAGGCAATCGGAAGCGGTCATCGGGTTTTCAATTTCACTCTTATTTCAGTTTAATTCAATAGAAAAATCATATTTATATCCCTTAAAATTTGAGTCAAGTTGTAAGGTGTAGTCGCCCGTAACTGGTACTTTTCCTGTCCATTTTGTTTTGCCTTCTAGGTCGCTATTATCTGCTAAAACTTTACCATTTGGTGTTAAAATTAAGGGTAAAACCTGTTGATGATTGGTGAGTGTTATTGTCTGACCTTTGGTAGCATTAATTAGGTAAGAATGGCTGCCGCCGCCGATGATTTGACCTTGGACTATTGCCTCACTTCCTCCCGCCGGAAAACTAATTCTCTGATTGACATTTTGACAACTACTTTTTGTCCGATTTTTGGCAATCCAACCTGAGATCGGATCGGTAATTCGCAACCAACCATTTTGTTCATCAGCAACAGAAACAAAAGTATTATTGCTAAGTGTACCAACAATTTTGCTCTCACTTACCTGTGGGCGATCGCGCACATTTAGCGGTGGGTTGGGGTCAATTACTAAGGCCATACCAATTTTACACCCCGAATCTGGCGGTGAGACTACTATTGGCTGAGGTTTAGGAGTTACACGCGGGGAGAGGACAATTGGCTGAGGTTTGGGGGATGCTGGGGTGTCCACCGCTGGCGATTCTGGGTTGTTGGCAATGGTGGGGGATACTGGATTGATGCCTGCTTGCGGGTTTGGTACTGGAGATGATAGAAGGGGGGAATTAGAGGGTTGGGGTGGTAATTTTGAGTCGGTAAAACTGGATTGGGACTGAATCGTGGCAATGGTGACACCCAAGGCTGTGGCAACTCCAGCTAAGGCTGCTATGATGAATTGGCTAGGTTTGAAGGACATAACTTAATACCTCTTTATGAAGACTAATAATTTTTGTTACAAATTTAGGTTCTAAATCCTTTGATTTGCTTTAAAAATTACAGAGGATTGGCTAATATTTCAGGATGTTTTCTTATAGTTTAACATTGAAAGTTGCCACAATCAAGACGTTAGTTATTAGTGGGGTCGCTGAAGTGAATAATTTTACTCAGAGATTACAAGATATGATGTCCAATAGAGGTACAATCAAATAAGTAAAATGTTAAGATTGAGTCCTCTTAGGGAAAAATCACCTCGCGAGAAGTTGCTAGACGAAGTAAAGCGAGAAGTGAAGGCGGGGCGATCGCAGTCCTTGCACAAAGCTGTGTTGCTTAATTTACACGGTGATAAGCCGACACAGCATTTTCGGCGAAGCTGGGACATTGAGGTGAAAATCGGCAGCCGCCCTAGTTTTCAAGTGCCACAAAAGGCGGGGATTGTTCAACTTTTTGACCGCATGGGTGGGAAGTTGGTGATTTTGGGGACAGTTGGGGCGGGCAAAACTACAACTTTGCTGGAACTAGCAGCGAAACTGGTGAATAGGGCGGAAAATGAGGCAAATTTGCCCTGTCCGGTGCTGTTGAACTTGGCTTCGCGGAAAGATGATTCTGTGGCGATCGCAGATTGGCTAGTTGAGCAAATTCAGATTAAGTATAACATTCCCGTTAATATTAGTCAACAGTGGCTGGCTCAGCAGCAATTATTGCCACTATTAGATGGATTAGATGAGATTGAAAGTGAGCGACATGAGAACTTAATTCAAGCTATAAATCATTTTCTTGAAGGTGATTTTAAACCTAAGCATCTAGTGGTATGCAGTAGTTTTGAAGCTTACAAAAATTGCCAAAATAGATTCCAACTGCAAGCAGCAATTTTGTTAAAACCTCTAACAGAAACTCAGATTCACGAGTATTTAATAGCTGCTAGAAGTCGAGAACTCTGGTATAATATTGAGCGCGAACCTGAATTGTTGAAGTTAGCCAAAACACCGCTGCTATTAAGTATGCTGACTTTGGCCTATGAGGAAATTTTAATTGAATCTTGGAAACGGCTTCCTTCTAATGAGGCGCAGCGACAATATTTGTTAAATGCTTATATTCGCCGCCAGATGACTAGGGAAATTAATCAGCAGTGGTATACCAAAGGTAAAGAACCTCGCCCAGAACAAATTCGTTACTGGTTAGTATCCCTGGCAAAAAAGATGGAAGCAGAGAATTTGACAGAATTTTCTTTGAGGAATTTGTCGCTTAGTTGGTTAGAAACTGAGGAACAACTGCAAATTTATCAGAGGGGAGTTAAGCTGGTTACTGGGCTAATTTTTGGCTTAATTTTGTGGTTGGTTGGTGGCGCGATCGCACTGGAAATTTTGGGGTTATTTGTGGGAATAATTGCTGGAATAATTGCGGGGATATTTGTCAAGATTCCAGTAATTGAAAATTTTATGCTGCGAGTTTTGCTGTGGCGGTACGGTTATACTCCCTGGAATTATGAGCGTTTCTTAAATTATGCGAGTGAAAAATTGTTGCTGCAAAAATTGGGAAATAATCGCTACCGGTTTATTCATAATTTGTTACAAAAATATTTAGCTGAAATGCGATAAAAATAGTAAAGTAACCGGGCAATATTACAATTTTAGAGTGGGTGGAAGAGGCAATTTTTCTCCCATTTTATAATGACGTTGCTCGATTAATTCTTTTAATTTAGCTACGCGATCGCGTGGATTTGGATGCGTCGCGAAAAAAGCCATAAATTCCCCATCCTGTTTCTCACTCATGCGCTCAAAAAAGTCAGTTGCTCCCGCTACATGATTATACAGCATATTCCAGGTGAATGAAGTACAGTAGCAGAACTCTTAGTCAACTAACTACTTAGATCGATGAAATTGTGTGTACCACATATATATGGAATATGCTGTAAGTAGCTTGCAAAAGAGGGTTCTTCCGTACTTAGTATGCTAAAATATTAAAAACATCGAGTATTCAAGTTAAACCATGAAAAGATTAATGACACAACTACTAAATTTGCCCGGTGTAATAGTAGAGAATAGTTTGGAGACAGAA